>JAKAAV010000445.1 GCA_021802185.1 Chloroflexota bacterium
GCTCGGCCGACGCCTCGGCGATGCTCTCGAGGATCCCGAAGCCCGTGCCCGGCCCGGGGATCCGCGCCTCGTCGTCGAGTGGCTCCGCCACGACCGACTCGACGCGCGCCCTCGGCGGCGCTTCCTCGCGGATGCGCGTTGCGAACCGGTCCAGCTCCGCCGGCGTGCCGGCGACCTCGATCTCGACCCGGCCCGCAGTGTTCCGGACGCGTCCGTCGAGACGCATCTCGCGCGCCAGCCGGTACACGAACGGCCGGAACCCGACCGCCTGGACGATCCCGGACACGCGCAGGAGCCGGCCCATGCGGACGTCGACCCGCTCGATGTCGTCGCGCACGCGAGCCATGGTCAGCCGACGAGCTCGACCTCGACCTGCTCGTGGTCCAGCAGGGGGAGGCTCGCCCCACCGCAGCGGGGGCATGGATCGTCGGGGCGAGGCGCGGCGAACTCCTCTCCGCATCCGACGCAGAGCCGGGGAGCCGGGTCGTGGACGACCCGGAACGACGCCGGCTCGAGGTCCGGCGCCTCGGCCTCGAGATGGAGGCGCAAGGAAGCCTCGAACTCGTCCGGTCCGTGGTGCCCGCCGCGGACGTGCAGCACGACGCGCCGCCCTGCGAGCTCCCCGTCCCGCAGCGCCGTCACGATCGACCGCGCGATCTTCGCCTCGTGCACCACACACCCCCGGTCTGCCGTGATCAGCAGACCACGACGGAGAGCCCAGGCGTCAGTGCACTCTGGCCCCCGCACATCGGGCGGTCCGTCGGGGGCCGGTCGGCCCGTCGTCCGACGTCGAAGCCGGCGGCCACGACTGCAGGGTGTCCCACGCCGGCGACCCGTGGCATCGCGCCCGCCAATCGGTGACAGAGGGCACTGTCCGCCCCCGTCGAGGGTCGCGGAGACTGCATCGCGGAGCAGCAGCGTCCCAAGGAGACAGGGATGCCGACATCGCAACGGCAGGGGGTCGCGGTCGAGCGCCGGATCCTCGGTCACGAGCACCGCGAGATCGAACACGTGGTCGGGCGGATCGAGGCGACGGCCGAGATGGCCGGGAACCTGGCCGCCCGTGACCTGGCGACCGCGCTGCGCAGCCTGCTCGATTCGATCGAGAAGACGCTCCTCCCCCACCTCGACTGGGAGGACAACTTCTGCTACCCGGAGATGGATCGGCTCGCGCAGACGCCGTGGGCGACGCGCCTGCTGCGCCTGCAGCACCAGCAGATCCGGCAGGGCGTCGACCGGCTCGAGGCCGACTGGCTCGCCCTCCGTCGTGAGCCGACCCACCGCCAGCTCGTCGACCTGCGCGCTCGCCTCTACGGGGTCCACGCCCTCATGAGCTCGCACTTCGAGCAGGAGGAACGCGTGATCCTGCCGTTCCTCGACGCCGAGAGCGGGATGGAGGAGCGCGCCGAGGAGGAGTAGCCGGTCGCCTGGCCGGCGTGGCGGAGGCGCCTCAGCCGGCCCGGTCCCCGCGCCAGTCGGGACGGCCCCCGCCTCAGCCGGCCCGGTCCCCGCGCCAGTCGCCGGTGATCAGCGCGTAGAGCACCGCCTCCTCGGTCCAGAGCCTGTTCTCGGCCTCGTCCCACACGCGCGACCAGCGGCCCTCGATCACCGCTTCCTCCACCTCCTCGCCGCGATGCGCGGGCAGGCAGTGCAGGAAGATCGCGTCGGGCGCGGCGAGCTCCATGAGCTTCGGCGTCACGACGTACCCCTGGAACGCGCGCACGCGCGCCTCGCGTTCGGATTCCTCGCCCATGGACGTCCAGACGTCCGTGTAGACCGCGTCCGCGCCGGCGACCGCCTCGTTCGGGACGTGCACGATCTCGACGCTGCCACCGGTCTCCCGCGCGCGCTCCCGCGCGCCCGCGACGAGCCCCGTGTCGGGCTCGTACCCGGCGGGCGTGGCGAGCACGATGTGCATGCCGGCAAGCGCGGCGGCCTCGAGCAGCGAGTGGGCGACGTTGTTCCCGTCACCGACGTACGCGAGCCGTCGGCCTGCCAGCGAGCCGATCGACTCCTCGACGGTCATGAGGTCCGCGAGCGCCTGACACGGATGGTGCTCGTCGGTCAGCGCGTTGATCACAGGGATCGTCGCGAACGACGCGAACGACTCCATCTTCGCCTGCGAGAACGTGCGCCACGCGATCGCGTCGACCATGCGCGACAGCACCCGGGCGGTGTCCTGCGGCGGCTCCCCGCGCCCGATCTGCAGCTCGTCCGGGCGGAGCATCATCGGGTGCATGCCGAGGTTGACGGCCGCCGCCTCGAAGCTCACCCGCGTGCGCGTCGATGGCTTGTCGAACAGCATCGCGAGCTTGCCGCCGGGCACCGCGTCGCGCCACGCCGACGGCTCGCGCTTCATGCGCCGCGCAAGCGACAGGAGACGCGCGAACTCGTCGGGCGTGAGCGACGAGACGGTCAGGTAGTGGCGGGCGGTCGCCGCGTCGGGCGTCGGGAGGGCGGGCGCGGACGGGTCGGCGAGTCCGGACATCGTGGAGCTCCAGTTGCATGGTCCCGGCG
>JAKAAV010000446.1 GCA_021802185.1 Chloroflexota bacterium
GGGCACCAGGTTGAACACGCCGAGCGCGGCGTTGATGAACGCGAGGTACCCCGCGATGGCCTGAGCCGCGGTGTTGCCGCGGACCGCCAGCGCCACGAGGAACGCGAGGAGGGCGATCGCGAAGCTCGTGAGCGGCCCGACGATGGCGATCTGGAACTCCTCGCCGGGCGCGCGCGCCTCGGCGGTCAGGTTGGAGACGCCGCCGAACAGGAACAGCGTGATCGAGCTGACCTCGACGCCGCGCGATCTCGCGACGAGCGAGTGCGCGAGCTCGTGCGCCAGCACGCTCGCGAAGAACAGCAGCGCCGTGACGGCGCCGAGCAGCCAGTAGGTGGCGGTGCTGGCGCCCGGCACCGTGGCCGGGAAGACGCCGGTTGCGAGCGACCACGTCACGAGGATCGCGATCAGGATCCAGCTGGCGTGCACTGCGATGTCGATGCCGGCGACGGAGAAGAGCCGGATCGAGCTGCCGAACGGGCCGGCCGGACGGCGGGGTGTAGGCGGCCGGTCGCGCCGTGCAAGCGATGTCACGCCGCTCATGTTCTCATGCAGGGCCAACGGGGCCGGGACCACGGGGCGTGTGGTGTTGCAGCCCTCTCACGACTCGTGGACCTCACGTGGGCCGTGTTCACGTTCCCCGCCGCTCCCGGCAGCTGTCACTGCTCCCGGCAGCAGGCCGGCATGAGAACATTGCCACGTGACCGGCGTCGACGCGAGCGGAGTCACGCGGAACAGGGAGGCCCGGGCCGACGCGACCCGAGGCGAGGCGGGGAGGCGCGTCGCCGTCGGCTTCGCCCTGCTCGCCATCGGGATCGCGCTCCTCGCGCTCGCCGGGTGGGCGGCCGGCTCTCTGACGCTCGCGTCCTGGGCTCCGGGTCTCATCCCCATGAAGGTCAACCTGGCGCTCGCGGTGGCCGCGCTCGGCGTGGCGACGATCCTGGCCGTTCGTCCGGCGTCGCCCGCGCGGGGGCGCGCGTCCCGCGTGCTCGGGCTGCTTGCCATGGTGCTCGCCATCGCCACGCTCTACGAGCACGTGTCTGGCGCGGACGTCGGGATCGACCGGCTGCTCGTGGGCGCGGCGGCGCTCTTGCCGGACGCGAACGGCGGACGGATGGCGGCCCAGTCCGCGGCCGCGCTGGCCATCGCCGGCGCCGCGATCGTCGCGTTCCGCGTGAAGGTTCGCGGAAGGCACCTTGCACAGCTGCTCGCGCTGCTCTCCGGCGGTCTCGGCTATGCGGCGATCCTCGGGTACGTGTTCGGCGTCTCGGCGCTGACGCGTGTGGGGTCGGAGACGCCGGTCTCGCTGCCCGCGGCCGTCTCGTTCGTGTGCCTGGCGATCGCCGTCATCATGGGCGATCCGGAGCACGCCCTGGCGCGGGAGATCGTCGATCCCGGCCCGGCGGGCCAGGTGGCGCGGAGCGTGTTCCCGGCGGCACTCCTCGTCGTCCCGATCGGCGCCTGGCTGCGGCTCGTGGGTGAGCGCGCCGGGTTGTACACGGACGAGCTCGGCCTCGTCCTCACGGTGTCGTTCGAGGCGCTCATCCTGCTGCTCGTCGGTGGGTGGGCGAGCGGCCGCGTCCTCCAGCTCGAGCGCGCGCGAGCCGAGGCGCAGGCGACGCGCGACCGGTTCTTCGATCTGTCCGCGGATGGCGCGTCGATCCTGTCCCGCGATGGCCGCTTCCTGTTCGCGGGATCCTCCTGGGCGCACCTCGCCGGATACCGGCCGGAGGAGCTCGAGGGGCGCCGGCTGGCCGAGTTCCTCGATCCCGCGGACGCGCGCCGGGCGACCGACCTTCTCTCGGCGGCCGAGGGCGGCGACGCGACCGCCGTGCAGGCACGGTTCCGGACTCGCGACGGGAGCCTGCGCTGGTTCGAGTGGACCGCCGGCGCCGACGAAGCCGGCGCGCGCGTGTACGCCGTCGCACGTGACGTGACGGAGCGCCTGCGGGCGGCGGAGACGGATGCCCGGCTGGCGGCGCTCGTCTCGTCGAGCGCCGACGCGATCCTCGCCGTCGACGCCGCCGGGCGCGTCACGGAGTGGGCCGGTGCGGCCGAGGCGATGCTCGGGTACCGGGCCGAGGAGGCCCTCGGGATGCCCCTGGAGCTGCTCCTCCCGCCCGAAGGAGCGGCCGCGACGCGTGAGCGGGTCGAGCGCGCGCGAGCTGGGGAGGCCCAGTCGTTCGAGGCGACGTTCGTCCGGGACGCGGGGACGGCGGTCCACGCATCGGTGTCCTGCTCGCCGGTGCGCGAAGGTGACGGTGGCGTCCGCGCCGTGTCCATGATCGTCCGCGACGTGACGGAGCGCGTGCTCGCCTCGGCCGAGCGCGAGCGTCGCGAGGCGCTGCTGCGGGAACAGGCGCGGCTGCTCGAACTCGCCCACGACGCGATCATCGTCCGCGACCTCGACGGGAAGGTGCGGTTCTGGAACCCGGGCGCCGCCGAGACGTATGGGTGGACGGCGGATCAGGCGGTCGGCGCGACAACGCACCAGCTCCTGCGCACCTCGTTCCCGGACT
>JAKAAV010000447.1 GCA_021802185.1 Chloroflexota bacterium
CTCCGCGCAGCTGGCAACGCGACACGGTCGTCTCCTGCCTGGAGAGCGCCTTCAGGAGGTGCGGCGCATGGACGGGGAGGGCCCCGTGCGTGCCCGTCATGTAGAAGTGCGGGCAGACGTTCCGGCGGAGGTTCGCGATGCCGACACGGCGCCGGTCGGGCACGAACGGCGCGAAGCCGCGCTGCCCGCCCGCGATCCGCGGAGCGGTCGGGACGGCGACGTGTGCCCGGGGGCGTGCGCCGAACGACCCCACGGTGCCTGCCGACGACGCAGGCGGATCCGGCTGGCGCGCCAGCGGTGGCGCAGGCCTCCGAGCCGGACGTTCCACGTTGCACTCCTGGTCGGGCATGCGGCAGGTGCCGCGCCGTCTTCTCGGCGATGGCTAGGGTACACCAGTGCCGGTCTGACCTGACGATCGAACCCACCCGATCGGGCCACCGTCCGGGTGCCCCGATCGTCCAATGTGGGGAGGACCGGCACCCGCGCCGCGTGCGAGAATCGGAGCGATGGCCGACCGACGCAACCGACCCCTCGCGCCCCAGCCCCGGCGCACGCAGCAGCGGGTCGTCCGCCGCGCGCCGGTCAGCGGGCGCTACCGCTCGCCGTCGCCGCCGTCGATCCGCCGGGCCCCCGGGACAGGATCCGGCCTCCCATGGCCCGCCCGGTTGCTGCTCGCGATCGCCGTGCTCGCGCTCGGCGGTTCCGTGCTCCTCGTCGCTTCCGGTGCCCTCGGCGGATTCGTCACCGGGTTCGGGCACGCGATGGCCGGCATGTTCGGCGCGATCGCGGGGCCGGGACCGAGCCAGGTGCCCACCGCACCGCCGCGACCCGACCCGCCGCATCTCGTCTCGCCCGAGAACGCGTACACGAACCAGCCGCTGTTCGACATCAGCGGGTTCGCTCCGACGTCCGAGATCGGGAGCGGGTACTCGGTCCGGATCTACGTGAACGGGCAGGTCGCGAGCGAGCACCAGCTGGGGCCGACCGCCGACTTCACCGTCCCCGCCGTCCCGATCCCCAGCGGCCGCTCGTCCATCACGGCGACGATCGTCGGGCCCGGCGGCGAGAGCGACCAGAGCGCACCGATCAGCGTGGTGTACGACAAGGTGCCGCCCGCTCTCACGCTCACGGCCCCCACGGACGGCGCGGTCGTGAAGGCCGCCAGCGTCACGATCACGGGCCGGACCCAGACGGGCGCGACGGTCGTGGCGAAGAACGACAACACCGGTCGGACCGCGACGACGATCGCGACGAAAGGCGACTTCTCGGTGGCCATCGCGATCGCCGCCGGCACCAACCACCTGACGGTGACGGCGACCGACCAGGCCGGGAACATCACGACGAAGACGATCTCGGTGGTGGGCGGCAGCGGGCAGACGACGCTGACCCTGCACCTGTCGAACGCCCGGATCGCGCTGACGTCGCTGCCCAAGCCGATCTCGATGTCGGTGACCGTGCTCGACCAGCAGGGTTCCACGGTGCAGGGGGCGCAGGTCGGCTTCACCCTGCAGGTGCCGGGCCTCGCGCCCGTGACGTTCGACGCGACGACCGCGGCGAGCGGCCGCGCGACCTGGACGACCACGCTCCCGAAGGACGGCGTGGTCACCGGCAACGCCCTCGTGACGGTCCTCGTCACGATGCCGGACGGGAAGCAGGCGACGAAGACGGCGAGCTTCCTGATCGTCTGACCGCCGTCCTCGGATCGACTGGCCGGAGTGGCCAAGCGCCTGTCAGGCCGGTGGCCGGCTCAGCCGCGATCGCGCCTCGCGTGCGTCGGCCTCAGGACGGCAGCGGTGTCGGCGGTGGCGTCGGCGTGGGAGGTGGCGTCGGGGTCGGCGCGGGCGTCGGCGTGGGCGTCGGTGGCGGAGTCGGCGTGGGTGAGGGCGAAGGCGATGGCGTCGGCGAGGGCGGCGTCGGCGACGGGCCGCTCGAGACGTAGAGCGTGACGGGGGACTGCGGCTTGACCTGGGTGCCGCTTCCCGGGTTCGAGCCGACCACCTCGCCCTGCGGGATGCTCTGGTCGGTCACCTGCTGGACGGGCCCGACGGCCAGGTTGTTCTGCGCAAGCAGGGCGCCGGCCTCGCTCTGCGACTTCCCGCGAAGGTCGGGCACCGTCGCGTACTGCGCGATCGCCTGGAGCGTGACCGTGATCGTCGAGCCCCTGGGGGCCTGCGCCGGAGGCGACGGATTCTGGGACGCGACCGTGGCCGGCCCGGACGGCGTCGCCCCCGACACCGCCAGCTTGAATCCCTGGTCCCCGGCCAGCCGCTCCGCGTCGGCCAGCGTGTGGCCGACGAGCCCCGGGACCTGCACGGTGGCGACCGCCGGCGTGGCCGGCGCGAAGAAGCCGTTCGACACGAGCAGCGCCACTCCGCCGACCGCGAGCAGCAGGATCAGCAGGGCGAGGAACCCCGCCACCCACGCCCACGCGTTCCCCGCGCGTCGCTCCGGCTCCTCGGCGTCGATGGGCGCGCCACCGACCGCTCCCGTGGGACGCGGGCCGTACGGGGCGGA
>JAKAAV010000448.1 GCA_021802185.1 Chloroflexota bacterium
AGTTCGTTGCGCGCTGAACGGCCGCGCGTTACGGACCACAGACCGTGTCAGATGGTCGGCCGTGCGCCTCGCCTCGAGCGTGGCGGCCTCCGTTCGGGCCGTGCCGGTTGACGATCGGAACGATGGAGCGGCTCGAAGAGTCGGTCCCAGCGGCTCCGAGAGTCCCCTCCGGCGACTCGACCAGACATAACGTTCTGCTGGGAATCATGCTGCAGGAAATGGGCCTCGGAATCGTGCAGGGCGCTCCGGAGGGAGTCAATCTGCAGGAAAGGCACCTGCAGGAACGGCACCGCCGCGGCCCATGCCCGCGCGGCCGGGGTGGCCGCGCTCCACGCGCCTGGCCGGCCTGCCCGCGCGGCCGCGCCTCGCCGCGCCTGCCCGGCACAGTCTCCCACGCGTCCGGCCGGTTGCTTCACGATCGCGAGCGCCGCCGAGCAGACGCGAGCGCGGCGGTTCGCGATCGTCGCGGCACAGCCGGCTGGCGCGACCCCGAGGGCCGTTCCGTCGCTGCGGTGAGCAGCGGCTCCCGCTCCGGCCCCGGCGGGCAGGAACACGGGCGCCGGGCTCGCCATGACGCCGAACCGGAAGGGATGCACGCGCCGACGGTAGCGCGAGGCGTCACCCGACGCTCACGGTGATCTCGTCCAGCCCCGTCGCGCCCGCCGGCCCGGGTCCGCTCGGTATCGACGACTGCACCTGGCCCCGTCCGTCGACCGCCCGAACCCGCAGCTTGTGCGACCCCTGCGTCGCCGGCCAGCGCCAGAGCCACTGCACCCACGTCACCTTCGAGATCGCCCGGCTCAGCTGCGCGTCCTGCCACGGACCGTCGTCGACCTGCACCTGTACCTTGCTCACGCCCCGGTCGCCCGCCCACGCGACGCCGTCCACGTCGACCGGCCCGGCCGGCATCGACGCACCGTCGCCCGGGTGATCGATCCGCGACTGCGTGACGATCGGGCCCTGCTTCGCCCAGCCCAGCCTGATCCAGTACGCGTCGAACGCCTGGAGCGTCGTCAGCTGGAGCTCGGCCAGCCACTTCGTCGCCGACACGTACCCGTACAGGCCCGGCACGATCAGCCTCGCCGGGTACCCGTGCTGGGCCGGGAGCGGCTTGCGGTTCATGCCGACCACGACCATCGGCTCGCGCGAGGGATCGAGCGCCCACGCCGTCGGGAACCCGACCGTGAAGCCGTCGACCGAGCGGCCGACGATCTGGCTCGCCCCCGCCTCGGGCCCGGCCATCTCGAGGATCTGCCTGAGTCGGACGCCGGTCCACAGCGCGTTCCCGACGAGCGGCCCGCCGACCGGGTTGCTCACGCACGCGATCGTCACGTACTGCTCGAACAGCGGCAGGCGCAGCAGGTCGACGTACGAGAACGTCAGCGGGTGGTCGACCTGCCCGGTGACCTTGAGCGACCACGTCGACGCGTCGACCTGGGGCACGAGCAGCTCGGTGTCGATCCGGTAGAACGAGTCGTTCGAGGTGACGATCGGGGTGATCCCGGGCGCGGCGATCGACTGCGCGGCGGTGAGCGCGGGCACGCGCGTCAGCGGGGTCGGGAGCGGGGGGGCGGCGGCGGACTGCGCAGGCGACCGACGATCGAGCAGGAGTCGGCCCACTGCCCCTCCGGCTGCGGCGACCGCCAGGACGGCGCCGGCCTGCAGGAGGAACCGGCGACGCGCCCAGTCGGGCATGGGCGTCACGACGCTGGCCGCGTTCACGTTCGTCGCGCTGGCGGCCCCACGGGCGAATCCGGCACGATCCGGTGCGTACCCGGGCGTCGCCGGAAGCAGGAGCCGCAGCGCGATCAGGCTCATGGCCACGGCGCACGCCGCGTTCACGACGCCGAGCAATGGCGAGCCGAGCGGCTGCTGCAGCGCGGCGAACGCGACGAACGCGCCGACCGCCACGACGATCGCGGCTCCCTGCGCGAAGCTCCGCCGCGCGACGAGCCCCGACACCGCTCCGGCGAGCAGCGCGACCACGACGACCCCGACGGTGAGTGCCAGCTTGTCGTTCGTGCCAAAGAGGCCGACGACGAGGCCCTTCGCGCCGGCCGGCTGGTTCGCGATGACCAGGCTGCCCACGTCGACGACGAGCGACGGCATGCCGGGGAACACGCCGGCGAGGAGCTCGCTGAGCCCGAGCCCGAGCGCTCCGGCGGCGAGCGGTATCAGAATGCAGGCCGCAAAACCGATTATTTTCCTTCCCGTTCCCATGTTATTGTCTCGGATCCACGACCACGGCCGGGGCGGCGAAGTAGCCGGTCTCGGGCAGGGCTTGGCCCGAACGGATGACCTCGCTTCCCTCGCGCGCGTCGCCAACGGAACGCTCGACGCGCTGGAGCGCGTCGCCATCGATAAGCGGTCCCATTTGGACCTCGGAGCGGCGCGGGTCCCCGATGATCATGGCCTCCAGCGCTCCCGTCAGGCGCTCAAGGATCTCCTCCTCCTGGCCGCGCAGGACGATGAGGCGGGAGGCGGCGGAGCACTTCTGGCCGGCA
>JAKAAV010000449.1 GCA_021802185.1 Chloroflexota bacterium
AGGGCATGCAGAGGCAGGGAAAGCCCACAGACGAGCCCCGCGGTGAGGATGGCGAGGACCACGCCACGCCGACCTCGCTGCACGGCAGCTCTCCGGGCACGTCGCTGCCCGACGTCCACGCCGATGCGTACTCCCGGAGGGGCCACAGCCTGACCGACAGCCCGCTTCGACCCTGCTCTGGTGCGGGCGGCCACGGCGCCCACCGGCTGCGCCCGACCTCCACAGCTGGTCCGGCCACCCGCGAGCTCGTCGGTTCGATCGCCCGCGTCGATCCTGACCTCGGCGGAGACGGCACTGATCTCCGTGATGTCAGCGTCGCTCCCTTCTGGCACCACTCGGAGTGCCGGACGGGGCCACGCGGCCCGAAGCGTCTCCACGGACCACGCGGCGGCGTCTTGGTCAAGCATCGCTGCGATCGCCATCTCTCGCTCCTCTCCCCTGCCTTCGGGAGCCGGCAGCCCGTTGGGCCACTCCGGCGGTCCACTCCGGCGGTCCACTCCGGCGACGAACATCAGTTCGCCCTCCCCGATCCCATCACGAACGTCTGTTCGTTGTCAAGCGTCCCGACGAACAGATGTTTGCTCCGGCCCGGTGACTTGGCTATCCTCTCGGCAAACACACGTTCGCCCACGATGGCGAGCCTACGAGGGGGTTGTGACGATGGCGCAGGCACTCAGCGGGAAGCGGCAGCAGATCCTCGAGTACATCGGTGACTGCCTGCGCGAGCGGGGCTATCCCCCCTCGGTGCGCGAGATCGGCGAAGCGGTCGGGCTCACCTCGTCGGCCACCGTTCACAGCCATCTCGCCGTCCTGCAGCGTGAGGGCTACCTCCTGAGGGACCCGACGAAGCCCCGGGCGATCCAGGTCCGCTACGAGCCGACCTCCCAAGTCGCCATGGCCGCGGGACCCGTGCGCCACGTCCCGCTCGTCGGCGACGTCGCCGCCGGCACCGGGGTGCTCGCGCAGGAGAACGTCGAGGAGATCGTCGCCCTGCCCGAGGACTTCACGGGCACGGGTTCGCTGTTCATGCTGCGTGTCCGCGGGGACTCGATGATCGAAGCGGGAATCTTCGACGGCGATTACGTGGTGGTCCGCCAGCAGCCCGAGGCGGACAACGGCGACACGGTCGTCGCGGGAATCCCCGGCGACGAGGCAACCGTAAAGGTCCTCTCCCGGCGGGGAGGAAAGGTCGTCCTCACCCCGCGCAACTCCGCGCTCGCACCGATGGAGTTCACCCCGGACGACGTCACCGTCTACGGCAAAGTGGTGACGGTCTTGCGCCGACTCTGACGCGATCTCGCCGCGGGGTCCCGGCTCGGACTGCTCATGGCTGCCCGGGAGCTTGCCCGCCCTCGTAGAGCAGCGCACCCAGTACCACTCGGGCGCGCTCGAGCGACG
Organism: Chloroflexota bacterium; assembly: GCA_021802185.1. Classification (GTDB taxonomy): domain Bacteria; phylum Chloroflexota; class Limnocylindria; order Limnocylindrales; family CSP1-4; genus JAJYNJ01. The sequence continues at coordinate 1,399 of JAKAAV010000449.1, forward strand.
TTCGGGTCACGTGCTCGTCAGGATGATGCGCAAGCAGAGGATCCCCTGGCCCGAAGTTCGTGGCAGGCACGCCGTGGGCCCACATCGTCGCAACGTCGGTCCAGCCGAGCTTTGCCCGCGGGGAGTACCCGCTCAGCTCGACAAGTGCTGCGAGGAGCGGATGGCCGAGGCCGGGTGGGGCGCCGTCGGCCGCGTCGACGAGTACCACGCGGTCGCCGAGTGCCTCCTCGAGCAATCCCTCGGTGAGCTCGAGCAAGGCCCCGTACGCTGCCGCCGAGTCGCGGTCAGGAGCGAAGCGGTGGTTGACCGAGAGCACGACATGGTCAGGCACGACGTTCCCGGCGACGCCACCGGAGACGAAGACCGCCTGCAGTTGCTCGTCGAAGTCGCACCCATCGATCTCGACGTTCCGTCCCCTCCAGCGTGAGAGACGATCGAGCACCGGCGCCAGCCGGTGGATCGCGTTGCGGCCCTGGGCGGGGCGAGCGGAGTGGGCCCGCACCCCGCCCAGATGGATCTCGGCTCGAAGGCTGCCCTGGCATCCGGCCTCCACACGCGCGTCGGACGGCTCGCAGAGCACCGCCGCGTCCGCTTCGAGAAGGTCGGGGCGGGCTTCCCACAGCTCGAGCAGCCCGTTCTCGTCGCGTTCGATCTCCTCGCGGGCGTAGAGGCACCAGGTCACATCGACGGCCGGTTCCGTGCACGCCTCCGCAAGGTCGAGGATCACGGCGACACCACCTTTCATGTCGCACGCTCCCAGGCCCCAGACCGCCCCGTCGGCGATGCGCCCCGTTTCGTTGTCCGCTGGAGGGACGGTGTCCAGGTGACCGGCGACAAGGAGCCGCTGGGCTCGCCCGAGGGCGGTCCTCGCGACCACGTTGTCGCCGATGCGCGTGACCTCGAGCCACGGGTGCCGGAGGAGCTGCGTGGCCACGCGATCCGCGAGCACGGACTCGTGGCGGCTCACCGAGGGGATCGAGACGAGCTCGGCGGTCGACTCGAGGAGATCTCGTGGCGCCACCGACGTCACGTCGAGACTCCGTGAGCCCGAAGCAACGCGTTGAGCTGCGCCTTGTCGTGCCGCTCGCCGTCTTCGAGGCGCTT
>JAKAAV010000450.1 GCA_021802185.1 Chloroflexota bacterium
GTCGCGCGTGACGAGCCGCGGCGCCCACCGCGGGCCACGGCAGCCGGACCAGCGGGTCGCGGGGACGGCTGGGCCGGGGGTTCGAACGGGCTCACGGACGGCCCGGACGCCGCCGGGGCAACGGGCGCCGGCGACGCGCCGGACGCTGGCGACGCACCGGACGCCGGGGAGTCCCCGCTGGGACGCCCGGGCGTCGCAGTCGGGTCGGGCGACGCTCCGGGGCCCGAGGTGACGGGGTAGTCGATCATCGAGCACTTCCTCTCACTCGTACCGGAGTGCGACGACGGGGTCGAGCCGGGCCGCCTGGCTCGCGGGCCAGACCCCGAACACGATCCCCACGATGAGGCTGAACACGACGGACACGACGACCGTGAGCGGGTTGACGGTGAAGGCCCAGCCGGCATCCACCGCGATGACGCCCGACGCGAGGACGCCGACGACGATCCCGATGATCCCGCCGGCGACCGAGAGCATCAGCGCCTCGAACAGGAACTGGAGCAGGATGTCGCGTCCACGCGCGCCGATCGCCTTGCGGATGCCGATCTCCCGGGTCCGCTCGCGGACCGAGACCAGCATGATGTTCATGATCCCGATGCCGCCGACGATCAGCGAGATCGAGGCGATGCCGGCCAGCAGCACCGTCAGGAGGGTGCTGACCGAGGACACGGTCGAGAGCAGCTGGGTCTGGCTCGTGATCGTGAAGTCCGGCGTGCCGCCCGCGCCGATCCCGTGGCGCTGGTCGAGCAGCGCGGTGATCTCGGCGTTCGCGGTGTTCATGGCGGCCTGCGTCGTGACGCTGACGCCGATCGTCCGGACGCTGTCGCTCCCGACGAACAGGTCGCGCGCGGTCGTGACGGGGATCAGCACCTCGTCGTCGGGGCTGACGAAGCCCGATCCGCCCTTCGGCTGCATGATGCCGACGATCTCGAACGGCAGCCCGCTGATGTAGATCGTGCTGCCGATCGAGCTCGCGCTGAGCCCGAGGTTCGTCGCCGTGGTGTTGCCCAGGACGGCGACGCGCAGCGAGTGGTCGACGCTCGCCTGGTTCAGGAACGAGCCCTGCCACATCGTGTACGCGTAGACGAGCGGGTAGGCCGGCGTCGTGCCGATGACGGCCGTCGTCTCGTTCTGGCTGCCGGCGACCACGAGCCGCTGGCTTGAGAGCTCGGGGGCCACGCCGGCGATGTCCGGGAGCGCGCTGATCGCCGACGCGTCCTCGATCGTGAGGGTCGTGGCAGACCCGAGCGCGCCACGCGTCGCGCCGCTCGTCGAGAACCCGGGGTTGATCGTCAGCAGGTTCGTGCCGAGGCCCTCGAGACGGCTGTTGATCCCCGCGGTGGCGCCCTGCCCGACCGACACCAGCGCGACGACGGATGCGACGCCGATGATGATCCCGAGCATCGTGAGCCCGGTGCGCAGCTTGCCCGTCCCGAGACGTGACACGGCGAGGCGGAGAAGATCGCGCAGGCTCATGCCGCGATCCTCCCGTCCACGGCGATGCGCCCGTCGCGGATGTGCACCTGCCGGTCGGCCGCCTCGGCGACCTCGAGGTCGTGCGTGATCAGCACGATGGTCCGGCCGGTGGCGTGCAGCTGCCGGAACAGCTCGATGACCTCGGCTCCGGCGTGGCTGTCGAGGTTGCCCGTCGGCTCGTCGGCGAGGAGGACCGCCGGCTCGGTGACGAGCGCGCGAGCGATCCCGACCCGCTGCTGCTGGCCGCCCGAGAGCTCGGTCGGCTCGTGGTCGAGCCGGTCACCCAGGCCCAGAAGCGTCAGCGCCGCCCGCGCCCGCTCGAGCCGCTCGCGACGGGGGACGCCCTGGTACGCGAGCGGGGTCGCCACGTTCTCGAGCGCACTCGTGCGCGGGAGCAGGTTGTACGACTGGAAGACGAAGCCGATGGACCGGCTGCGGATTGCGGCGAGGCCGTCGTCGTCGAGTTCCTCGACCGGCGTGCCGTCGAGGACGTACCGGCCGCTCGTCGGGCGGTCGAGGCAGCCGAGGATGTGCATCATCGTCGACTTGCCGGATCCGGAGGGTCCCACGATCGCGAGGAACTCGCCCCGAGCGACGGTCAGGTCGACGTCCTGGAGCGCGGGGACCAGCACCTTCCCGGTGTCGTAGATCCGGGAGACGCGCTCGAGCTGGAGGATCGGCTCGCTCATGGCTGCGCCGCACGGTTCCCGGCCGCCTTGTTGCCCGCGGCCCCGTTGCCCGCCGCGTTGCCGCCGGTCGTGGTCCGGCGGAAGTTACCGCCGCCCACGCCCCCGAGACCGCCGATTCCGAAGCCGCCACCGCTCGTCGTCGCGGAGTTCAGCGCGCTGACCGTGCCGGTCACGACCGTCTCGCCCGCCGACAGGCCGCTCTGGACCTCGGCCGTCGAGGTGCCGACGAGACCGACCTGGACCGGGACCTCCTGGACCTGCTTGTTCGTCCCCATCACCCGCACGTAGTACGAGCCGCTCGAACCCTGCAGGGCGATGGCCGGCACCGTCAGGACGTTCT
>JAKAAV010000016.1 GCA_021802185.1 Chloroflexota bacterium
CGTCCCTTCCGCGACCAACCGAATCACTTCCCCCGGCCCTGACCGGGGACAGGCAGCAAGGGCCGGCATCGCCGGCCCTTGCTCGTTTCGGGATCTCGGCGCGATGAACCTCGGCTCGAACCGCGACGGTCGCCGCCCCTCCGCGTGGCGGACACTCCTTGCACGGTTGGTGCTCGCGAGCCTCGTGGTCACGGCGCTCGTCGCCGGGTTCCTGATCGGATACCAGCAGGCGTTCGCCGATCGCGTGATCCCCGGCGTGAGGGTCGGAAGCGTGGACATCGGCGGGCTCGATCGCGCGGCCGCCGAGGCCCGGCTCCGCGCCTCGCTGCCCGATCCATCCCAGGGCGCGCTCGTGGTCCGTTCTCGCGGCCGTGACGAGACCATCTCCTTCGCGGGCCTCGGGCGCCGGTACGACCTCCCGGCAATCGTGGAGCGCGCGATGGCTCCGGGACATTCCGGCGGCGTTCTCGACCGTTCCGTCGAGGACGTCCGCACCCTCCTCCGGGGCGCCTCCGTGGACGTCGTGCTGGTCGCCGATCAGCAGGCGCTGGAGGCGGCACTCGCGTCAGCCGCGGCGCGGGCAGGACATCCCGTCACCAACGCGTCGGCCCGGCTCGGGACTGACGGCGCGTCGTTCGTTGCCGTGCCGGACGAGCAGGGGCACGTCATCGAGCTGTCGGGTGCGACCGCAAAGGCGCGCCGGCTCCTCACGACGCCGGGGCTTGCCGGGCCCGTGCTCCCTCTCGACGCCGTCCCGATGCAGCCGGCGGTGACCACGCAGGCGGCGCAGGCCGCCGCCGCGAGGGCGACCCTGTGGACGAGCGCGGACCTCGCGCTCCGGGACCCGACGAACCCGTCGTTCAGCGCCACGATCTCGAGCTCGACGCTACGTACCTGGGTCGCGTTCACGACCGATCCCGGCGGCGCGTACGGCCCGACGATCGACACGTCCGCGGCACGCAGCTCGCTCGCCGGGATCGCACCGCGGGTCGCCCGTCCGCCCGTGGATGCCGCCTTCACAGTCGGCGACGGCAAGCGGATCGGGGTGCGGGTGGGACGCGACGGTGCCGCCCTCGACGTGCCGACGACCATCAGTCGGATCGCCGCCGCCCTGGGTGGCCGGGCCGCTTCGGGTCCCCCGCCCGTTGCCGAGATCGCCCTCACCGCCGTGCCGCCCACGCTCACGACCGAAGAGGCCGAGAAGACGGCTCCCCTCATGGTCCTCGTCTCCTCGTGGATGACGAAGTACGTCCCCGGGATCGCGAACTACTGGGGCCGCAACATCGCGATCCCCGCCGCGAAGCTCGACGGGTACGTGATCCAGCCGGGCGCGTGGTTCAGCTTCTGGGGAGCGGTGGGGGAGCCGACCGTCGAGCAGGGGTACGGTCCGGGCGGGGCGATCATCAACGGCCGCACGCAGGAGACCGGCGCGCTCGCGGGCGGCATCTGCAGCACGTCCACGACGCTGTTCAACGCCGCGGCCCGGGCCGGGCTCGAGATCGGCAAGCGCGCGGCGCACTACTACTACATCGATCGATACCCCGTCGGCCTCGACGCCACTGTCTTCATGTCGCCCGGCTACGTCCAGGACCTCACGTTCCGAAACGACACCGCGAACCCGATCCTCATTCGCGGCCTCAACGGCCCGGGGACCGTGACGTTCCAGCTGTGGAGCGTGCCGCTCGATCGGAGCGTCACGTTCAGCGCGCCGATCGTGCGGAACTACCAGGCGGCACGCGACACGGTCGAGGAGGTGACGTCGCTGCCGCCGGGGGCACAGCAGCGGGTCGAGTACCCGGCTGCAGGCTTCGATTCGTGGGTCACACGGACGGTGCGGGACGCGACGGGGGCTGTGATCCACCGGGAAACCTTCTTCTCGCACTACAGCCGGGTGGACGGGATCGTCGAGGTCGGAGTGCGGCCTCCGGCGTCGCCCCCTGCCTCGTCGCCGCCTGGGTCGGCGTCTCCGACTCCGGGCGCTGCTCCCTGATCCGGCCGCCGACTCGCCCCGTTGCAGCACCGGCGGCCGCGATGGTGATCGCGACACGGGTGACGCGAGCATGGCCGGCTTCGATCCCGCTCAGTTGGCCGTCAGCGCGGGCCGGCTCACGCAGAGCAAGATGAGGAGCCTGGACAACCCCGTCTGTTGTCTGGCCGGTCCGTGCCGCCCTGTCACGGCCGACGACCCGGACCCACCTTCTGCGCGGGTTCCAAGCTGGTCCTCATCGGGGGCTCAGCCACGCCTCCGACGATGCCCACATGACTCGCACCCATACCGGGCGTTCCGCCCGCTCTCTCCCCGCCGACCCCGGGCTCACGGCCCGGATCGGCCTCACCGTCCTGTTGCTGGCGGCCGTCTACGCCGCCTTCGTGGCCGTGCTGTGGTCGGCCGGCGGGAGCGTCGTCCTGATCGCGATCGTCATCGCCGGCCTCGCGATCGCTCAGTACTTCTACTCGGACCGCCTGGTGCTCGCGGCGATGGGCGCTCGCCAGGTTACCCGCGCCGAGGCACCGGAGCTGGTCGACCGCGTCGAGCGGCTGGCCGCCCAGTTCGACCTCCCGATGCCCCGGGTCGCGCTCATCGACTCGGACGTGCCGAACGCGATGGCGACCGGGCGCGATCCCTCGCACTCAGTGGTCGCGGTAACGACCGGTATCCTCCACCGCCTGGACGGCGAGGAGCTGGACGCCGTGCTCGCGCACGAGCTCAGCCACGTGCGCCACCGCGACGCGGCGGTCCTCACGATGGCCGCCGTCTTCGCGACCGTGGCCTCCTTCATCGTGCAGATGGGGTTCTGGCTGGGACTGGGCGGCGGTGAGCGCGACCGCGACGGACGCTCGAGCATCGTCTTCGTGTACCTCGCCTCGCTCGTGGTGTGGCTGGTCAGCTTCCTGCTCATCCGCGCCCTCTCGCGCTACCGCGAGCTGGCGGCGGACCGCGGCTCCGCGATCATGACCGGCGCCCCCTCGCAGCTTGCCTCGGCCCTGGTCAAGATCAGCGGCGCGATGGAGCGCATCCCCGACGCCGACCTGCGGACCGTGGAGCCCGCCAGCGCGCTCATGCTGGTGCCGGCCTTCAGCCGCCAGTCGCTCATCGGCATCCTTTCCACGCACCCCTCTCTGGACGCCCGGCTGGCCCAGCTGCGCCGCCTCGAGGCCGAGGGTCTCGCGCGATGAGCCTGCTCGACACGCTCTTCGGCGGCACCCGCCAGGTCCGCTCGCGGGAGGAGCAGCTCGTGGCGCTCTCCACCGCGGCGGTGACGCTCCAGGCCGAGCTCGGCCTCGTCCCCTCCGGCCAGGCCGGCCTGGTCATCCGCCCGATCGACTCGGAGGCGTATCGCCGGGCCGAATCGGAGCTGGCACGGCTGCTCGAGATCGCGGGGCGCGAGACGGGCTCGACCATCACCGAGCGGAGCGACGCGTACGGGTATCGCTGGGTGGTGGTGTCTGACGACGCGATCGCGGACCTCGTCTCCACCGTGTACAGCGTCAGCCTCCAGCTGCGCGACGCGGGGTTCGGCGACCAGGTGCTGGCCGCAGCGTTCGGGTTCCGTGCCGCCGACGGGCGGCACGTGGCGTTCCTCTACAACTTCAAGCGGGCGGCGTTCTACCCGTTCGTGCCCGGCGCCGACGGCGCCACCCGCGACACGGCGCACGAGCTGCAGCTCGCGGCCGCGCTCTCGCGCGAGCTGCCCATCGAGCGCGACCAGACGCGCTGGTATCCGATGTGGGGCATGCCGCTCGACGGCGCGCCGCCGGCGCGCCCGGCCGGCTCTCCCGAGGTCCTGCCGGGCCACGAGGGGCACGCGGGTGCGCACCCGGTCTCTTCGGACCACCACGATCACCAAGGCGGCCATGGCACGGGCCACGGCTGCGGATCCGGCGGCGACGACGTATCCCCGCGCCGCCGCGGCTGCTAACGCCGCATCCGGCGTCCCCATCCACCACACGGAGGTATCCCCCATGGGGCTCTTCAACCGCACGAAGACCATCGTAGAGGCGAAGCTCAACGCGATCATCGGCGCCGCAGAGGATCCGCGCGAGACGCTTGACCTGTCGTACGAGAAGCAGCGCGACATGCTCCAGCAGGTGCAGCGCGGCCTCATCGAGGTCACCACCGCCAAGCGCCGCCTGCAGCTCCAGGCCGCGCAGCTCGAGTCGGGCATCCGCGACGCCGACGAGCAGGCCCGCCGGGCGCTCGCCGCGGGGCGCGAGGACCTCGCGCGGACCGCCCTCGAGCGCAAGCAGCTCCTGGCGAGCCAGCAGGCCGGCCTCGAGCAGCAGATCGCCGCCGTGCAGGCGCAGCAGGACAAGCTGACGGCGGCCGAGGCCCGCCTGTCGGCGAAGATCGAGGCCTTCCGCAACCAGAAGGAGGTCATCAAGGCGCAGTACTCGGCGTCGGAGGCCGAGGTGAAGATCGGCGAGGCGTTCACCGGCGTGTCCGAGGAGATGGCCGACGTGGGGCTGGCGGTGGACCGCGCCACGACCAAGACCCAGGAGATGCAGGCCCGCGCAGGTGCGATCGACGAGCTGGTCTCGACCGGCGCCCTGAGCGACGTCTCAGCTGCGTCCGACCCAGTCCAGGCCGAGCTCGACCGCACCACGCGCAATGCGTCGGTGGAAACCGAGCTCGCGGCGCTCAAGCAGTCGCTCGCCTCGGCGTCCGCGGCGTCGGGAGGCGCCGGGCGATGATCGGGCGCGTGCTGAGATGGATCCTCTGCCGCCTGGGCATCCACCAGAGGACCGCATGATGATCGTCCGCATCCTCCATGAAGGGCAGTACCGCCTGCCCGACTCCGCCGGGTGGCAGCTGCAGCAGCTCGACGAGCGCATCACCCAGGCCGCGCAACGCGAGGAGCGGGTGGCCCTTCGCGACGCCTTCGAGGAGCTGGTCGGCTTCGTCAGGGGCCAGGGCGACCGGCTGGACGATGCGCACCTGGGGTCGTCCGACGTCGTACTGCCCGCAGCCGACGCCGACTTCGAAGAGATCCGCTCGTTGCTGAGGGCGGATGGCCTGATCCCCGGCGGCACGTCATGAGCAAGTTCGGCGGCGTGCTCGCGCTCGTCCTCATCGTCGGGGTGCTGCTCTTCGGGATCGTGTGGGGCCTCGTCACGTGGGCGGCGACGCTCCTCGGCGTGGTGCTCCTGGCGGGCTTCGCCGGGGACCTGATCTCCGGAAGCCGCGTCCGCGCGAGCCTGATCCTCCCCGCCGGCCTCGTCGGCGTGCTCATCGCGCTCGCGGCCGTCGATGTCCTGCGGTTGCCCGCACTGGTGAGCCTGGCGGGCGTTCCCGTCGTCTGGGCAGTACTGGGCGCTACCGCCGCGATCCTCGCGGGAGGCGGTGTGGCGGCGCGCCGAGGCGTGTGACGGGCGTCGGGGCGCCAGGACCCGACGATCGCGGACCGGCCCCGGCCTTTCGTGCCGGCATTGTTGACGTCGCCGCACCCGTCGTGATCGTCGGCGCCGCGCTGGCCATTGCTCCTCACCCCGGTTGGATCGGCTTCGAGCAGGAGCGGAGCGGTGTTCCGGCGCTCACGGGTTTCACGCGCGACGAGGTCAGGCGCGTCACTGCCGGCATCCTGTCCGACCTCGTGGTCGGGCCGCCCTCGTTCGCCGTGTCGATCGATGGTCGCCCCGTCCTCGATGCCGCCGAACGTGCGCACATGGCCGATGTGCGGCGCCTGCTCCTCGCGTTCGGCGCCGTCGTGGCGCTCGCGTTCGTGGCCCTCGTCACGGTGCTGGTGCCCGACCGACGCCAGCCCTTGGCATGGCGGGGGGTGTCGCGCGGCGCCACGGTTCTCGCGGTGGTGATTGCCGTCGCCGGCGCGTGGGTCCTCATCTCGTTCGACACGGCGTTCGTGGCGTTCCACCTGGTCACCTTCCCACAGGGCGACTTCGCCTTCGACCCCCTCACGCAGCGCCTGGTGCAGCTCTTTCCCGAACGATTCTGGTCGGACGCGGCCGTCGCGATGGGGTTGCTCCTCCTCGCCATGCCCGGCGCCACCGCCGCCCTCGCCGAACGACGCGCGGGTCGCCTGTCGAGGGCCACGGGGGCTTGACCCTGTAGCGGTTACAGGGCGTACGGTGCGTGCATGCAGATCGGAGCGCTCGCGCGGCGCCTCGGGGTGAGCCGGGAAACGCTGCGCTACTACGAACGGGAAGGGCTCCTGCCGCCCGCCGACAGGCGCAGCGGTGGGTATCGCCAGTACGACGGCGAGGCGGCGGAACGGCTTCGGCTGCTCGTCGCACTGCGTCAGGTCGATCTCCCGCTGGCGCAGGCGGCCACGCTCGCCACGGCCTGCGCGGCGGGGCAGTGCGAGCAGGTCTCCGAAGCGCTGCGCCGGGAGATCCCCGCCCAACGCGCGCGCATCGCCCGCCAGATCGAGGAACTGCACCACGTGGACGACCGGCTCGTGCTGCTCGCCGAGCAGCTCGACGCAGGGCTCCCGCCCCAGGCGGCCATCGTGCTCGAGGAGGAGGTGCACCGTGTGTGACTGCACCTGCGGATCGTGCTGCGGCTGTCCGGCCTGCCCCTGCAGCTGTCCGTGTAGCGCGCACACCGTCGTTGCCCGACGCGCTCGGCTGCCGGCTCGTGCATGCGTCCGGGTCCCTCGATGATGGCTGAGCGCGCCGTCGTGGACCCGGAGATCCACGTCGAGCTGCTGTGGTTCGCCGACTGTCCAAACCACGAGGAGGCCCGGCGGCTCCTCCGCGAGGTGCTGGACGAGCGAGGAATCGCGGCCGCCGTCGAGGACATCGACGCGACGCATCTGGCCGTGGCCGAGCAGCTTCGTTTCCCGGGCTCGCCGACGATCCGCGTGAACGGGCGGGATGTCGCGCCGGGCTTCGTCGATCCCGGCGACTACGCGCCCCGCTGTCGTATCTACTGGACGGCGGCGGGCCCTCGGGGGTTGCCCGAACGCGCCTGGATCGAGGCCAGTCTCGACGCCGCAGCCGACCAACGTTAGTGTCGGTGCCGCCGTTGACACCCGCGGTGGAACGGCCGCAGGCACGCGCGAGCTGACCCCACGTAAGCGGTTGTCCAGCACCGCCTGGCCCGTGGGGTTGAGGTCGTCGGCGAACTGGGTCCGCCGACGACGGTCGAAGCGCGGGCGCCGCACAGATGCCCGTTTCACGACGGAAGACGCCGACCGCCCGTATACTACTGGTCGGTAGTAGCCCCTGACTCCGCGAGGGTTTGCGTCTCATGCCGTCCCCCGTGATCCTTGGCTCTCCGCGTGCCTCGTCAGCGTTCGTGCTGATCGCACACGGCCTGACACGCCTGTACGGCGACACGGTCGCCGTGTGGCGCGCCGACCTGCGCACCAGCAGCGGCGAGGCCGTGGCGATCCAGGGACCGAACGGGTCCGGCAAATCGACCCTGCTTCGCCTGCTGGCGGGCCTCGCCACTCCGACCAGCGGCACGGTGAGCTGGGCGGCGAGCGCGGGGGCGAGCCGCCCGAAGGTCGGGTATCTCGGCCACGCGAGCCACCTGTTCGAGGCGCTGACGCCGGTCGAGAACATCCGGCTGGCAGCCCGCCTCGCGCGAACCGATCCGGACCGGGGCCTCCGTCTCCTCGAGGAGCTCGGTATCGCGAGCTGGGCGGGTCGGCGGTGCGGCGATCTGTCGGCGGGCACGGTGCGTCGCGTGGCGCTGGCGCGGGTGCTCGCCACCGACCCCGACGTCGTCATCGTGGACGAGCCGTTCGCGGCCCTCGACCCGACCGCGGCGGGACTGGTGGAGGCGACCATCCGCGCCCGGTGTGGGCAGCGCCTGCTGATCCTGGCCAGTCACGGCGACGCGCGCACGCGCGCCGTTGCGGACCGTCTCTTCGAGATGTGCGATGGACGCCTCGAGGAGCGGGATACCTGGAGTGGGGCACTTCCTGCCCAGACGGGAAGTGCGGGATGAACGTGTTCGCCGATGCCGCGCTTCTCGCGGCCAAGGATCTGCGCGCCGAGTTGCGGAGCCGAGGTGCGCTCGTCGCCGCCGGCACGCTCGGCGCGGTCGCCTTCGTGGTGGCCGCGATGGCGGCGGGCCCCGACCGCGCCCAGCTGCGTCAACTCGCCCCGGCCCTTACGTGGCTCGCACTCCTGTACGCCGCGATCGCGATGGCGGACCGGCTCGACCTGGTGGATCGACGCGACGATGCGTTCTCCGCGCTCTGGCTCGCCCTCGAGGACCGGCGCGCAATCTACCTCGGGAAGGTGCTCGCCCTCGCGGTCGTGCTCCTGGTGCTGCAGGGCGTGCTCTTCGGCCTGGCCGTGGTGCTGCTCGACCTGCCGCTGTCCGGCGAGGCCCTGTGGCTTGCACCTGTGGCCGTCGTCGCCGCCCTCGGCGCCGCGGCGACGAGCGTGCTCGTCGTGGCACTCGCCGGCGCGAGCGGGCAGCGGACGCTCCTGATGCCGCTCCTGCTCCTGCCATTGATGGTGCCGGTGCTCCTCGCGGCCGTGGAGTCGACCGGCGCAATCCTGGTGTCAGCACCCGCGGCGGCGTTGCAGTGGCTCGCCCTGTCTGCGGCCCAGGCCGCCCTCTTCGCTGGACTCGGCGTGCTCGTCTACGAGCACGCGGCGACGCCGGAATGAGCGCCGGGGGCCGCCTGTCGCGGTTCTCCAGGCCGTGGGTCGGGGTCGTCGCGGCGGCGGCCACGGCCTGCACCGTCGTCTTCGGGCTCTTCATCGTCCCGCCCGATCGGCTCCAGGGGGATGTGCAGCGGATCATGTACATCCACGTCCCGAGCGCATGGCTCGGCTACCTCGGGTTCTTCATCACGTTCGCAGCCAGCGCCGCCTTCCTGTGGCGGCGGGATCCGCGATACGACCGGGTCGCGGTCGCGGGGGCCGAACTCGGGCTGCTCTTCACGGGCCTCACCATCGTGACCGGGGCGCTGTGGGGCAAGGCGACCTGGGGGGTCTGGTGGGACTGGGACCCGCGCCTGACGACGACCGCGATCCTCTTCGTCATCTACGCGGGCTACGTCCTGCTCCGGGGGTCGATCGTCGACCGGTGGCGTCGCGCCCGCCTGGCCGCCGTGCTCGGGATCATCGGCTTCGCCGACGTGCCCATCGTGCACTTCTCGGTGCTGTGGTGGCGCGGCCTCCACCAGGCGCCGACCGTCATCCAGCCGGGCGACCCGACGATCAGCCACCTGCTGCTGGCGGCGCTGCTCCTCAACCTCGCGAGTTTCACCTTGCTGTTCGCATGGCTCCTGGTGCGGCGGGTGGAGCTCGAGGCCGATCGCGACCAGGTGCTGGCCGTGATCGGCGAGTCGGAGCCGGCTGCATGACCGACGCGGCGCTCCTCGCGGCGGCCTATCTGCTCGTGGGCGGCGGTCTCGTCGGGTACGCCGTCTCCCTCGCTCGACGCGCGACCGAGGCCCGTCGCCTCGAGCGGATCGTGCGCCGGAGAGACGCCGGGTCCGACGCGGCCGCGACCTCCACCGACAACTCGTGAGCCGCCGTCCACGTCCCGCCACGCTTCTCGGGCTGGCGCTCCTGTCGGGCGCCTTCCTCGGTCTCGTCGGCATGGGCCTCACGAGCGCGCTGGTCTACTACCAGACACCCACGGAGCTCGCCAGTTTGCCGGTTGGCCGCGCGGTCCGGCTCTACGGCATCGTCGCGTCTGGAAGCGTCCGCTGGGACGCCGGCACGAAGACATTGCGGTTTGCCGTCACCGACGGCACGACCACGTTCGACGTCACCACCCAGAACGTCCCCACCGCCCTGTTCCGCGAGGGGATCGGCGTGGTGCTCGAGGGCCGGAAGAATGGCCGGCGGAGCTTCCTCGCGGACGCCATCCTAGTCAAGCACTCGTCCGTATACGAGCCGTTGAGGCCCGGCGAGACCGTGCCGCCCGGCGTGCTCCAGCAGATCCTCGCCGGGAAGGAGGCCAGTCCGTGATCGGGGCGGCGGGCCTCACCGCCGCGGTCGTCGCGTTGGGCGGTGCCCTCTTCGGCCTCCGCGCGAGCCTGCGTGGGCGCCGCTCGGCCGAACGGCTCGCCGAGGCCATCCTGTGGTCGCGCGTGACCCTGGTCGCGGCGGCGACCGGCAACGGACTCCTCGTCGCGGCCCTGATCGGGCACCAGTTCGGTATCGCCTACGTTGCCGAGGTGGGCAGTCGCGAAACGCCGCTGCTGTACACGGTGGCCTCGCTGTGGGGTGGCCTGGCCGGGTCACTGCTCTTCTGGTCGCTGTTGCTCGCGGGCGTCACCGCGCTCCTCGCCTGGTCCGCGTCCGCTCCGCTGCGCCCTCTTCTGCCCGTCGCGCTCGCGGTCCTGTTCGCGCTTCTCGCATTCTTCTCTCTGCTCGCGATCTGGCCGGCGAGTCCTTGGGGACGTGTGTCACCCGTCCCGGCGGACGGCGGTGGGCCCAACCCGTTGCTCACGGACCACCCGCTTATGGCGATCCACCCGCCCCTCCTGTACTCCGGGTTCGTGCTCCTCGCGGTGCCGTTCGCGCTGACCATCGCGGCGCTGGTGGAAGGGCGTCTCGACGCCGTCTGGCTCGCGGCGGCCCGCCGCTGGACGCTCCTCGCGTGGATCTCGCTGAGCCTGGGACTGCTCGCGGGGGCGGCCTGGTCGTATGCCGTCCTGGGCTGGGGCGGGTACTGGGCGTGGGACCCGGTCGAGAACCTCGCCCTGCTGCCCTGGCTCACCGCCACCGCGTTCCTCCATTCGGCGATGGGGGGGCTCCGGCGAGGCCTGGCCGCCTGGGACGTGTCACTGGTGGTCGCGTCGTTCGCGCTGACCCTGCTGGCCACCCTCGTGACCCGCAGCGATGTCCTGAACTCCGTGCACGCCTTCACGCAGTCGGCGCTCGGTCCGCTCTTCCTGGGCCTGCTCGGCAGCGTCCTCGTCGGCTCGATGGGGCTCCTGGCCACCCGCCTCCCCGCGGATCCGATCCGTGTCCCGCTCGGGGCGCGCGGTGTCGCGTTCCTGCTCAATAACGTATTGCTGGTCTCGATCGCAGGCACGGTGCTCATCGGCACGTTGTTTCCCCTCTTCGTGGAGGCCGCGAGCGGGTCGCAGGTGAGCGTGGGCGCCCCGTACTTCGATCGCATCGTCGGGCCGCTCGTCCTCGCGCTCGTGGTGCTGCTGGGCATCGGTCCGTCGCTGCCCTGGGGATCCTGGAGCGTCGGATCGCGCCGTCGCCTGCTGCCTGGCCTGACGGGCGCGGCGCTGCTGGCGGCGGGCCTGGCAGTAGGGGCGGTGTCTCCCGCCCTCGTGGCGGGAGTTGCGGTCGCCGCGTTCGGGCTCCTGCAGACCGTCGCCTACCTCTGGCCTCGAGTCTGGCGGCTGACGCGCGGCAGGTCGCGGCGCCCTCCCTCCCGCGACCGGCCGGACGGCGGCAGCGTCCCTCCGCGCTCGCTGGGCGGTCTGCTCGTGCACGCGGGCATCACCGTCATGGCGCTCGCGGTGGTGGTGTCGGCCACCGGACGCCAGGAGACCGTGCTGACGCTGCACACCCGAGAGACCGGGTACGCGGGTCCGCTGGCGCTCACCCTGACTGCCGTGCGGAACAGCCAGGAGCCGGATCGCCTGGTTACGAGCGCCGAGCTGTTGCTCACCCAGGGCGGAGCCACCGAGATCGCGGCTCCGGCGCTCAGCACCTATCCGACGTCGCAGGAATCGATCGGGACGCCCGCCATCATCCCGGGCCCCACGCGGAACCTGTACATCTCGCTGCTCCAGACCGATCCCGGCGCAGGGACCGCGACGTTCCGGCTCGACACCGACCCGCTGCTCAGCTGGATGTGGGTGGGCGGGCTGCTGACCGGCCTCGGCGGTGTGGTCGCGGTCTGGCCCGGTCGGCCGATCCGTGGCACCCGAGTGCGCGGCCGTGCCCCTCGCGTCGTGACGCTTCCCGCCGATGTCGACTGAGAACGCGGCCTCGGCGCCGCTGGGTCGCCGGCGATTGGCCGCGCTCGCCTCCGCCGCCGGGCTCGGCGCACTGGTGCTCCTCGCCCTCGGGGTGGGCCTCACGCGCGACCCGTCGCGGATCGTGTCACCTCTGGTCGGTCGGGCGGCGCCCGACTTCCGGATCCAGGCGCTGGACGGCCGCTGGGTCCGCCTGGCCGACTACCTCGGGCACCCGGTTGTGCTCAACTTCTGGGCGTCCTGGTGCCCGCCCTGCCGTGACGAGGCGCCGCTGCTCGCCGATGCGGCGGCGACATACGGTCCCAACGGCCTCGTGGTGCTCGGCGTCGTCTTTCAGGACAGCCCCGATGCGGCGCGGGCATTCATGGCCGGATTCGGGCAGCGCTATCCAGGGCTGATCGACCCGGGCGGCCGGACGGCGCTCGACTACGGGGTGGGGGGGATCCCGGAGACGTTCTTCATCGGACGCGACGGCACGATCGTGGCGAAGCAGATCGGCCCGGTCACGGACTCAAGCCTGCGCGCCGACATCGACGCCATCCTGCCGTGACGGCAGGTCGAGCGGGTCTGTGGCGCGCTGACCTCGCGTTCGTGGGTCTGGCGCTTGCCGTGACCGGCGCCATCGCCTGGAGCGTGCTGCGCGCACCCGCCCCATCCCTCGATGCGCGGACCCGCGAGCTGGAGTCGCGCATCCGCTGCCCGGTCTGCCAGGGCCTTTCGATCGCCGACTCACCTGCGCTGCTCGCTCAGCAGATGCGGACGGTGGTGCGGGAGCAACTGGCGTCTGGCGCGACGGACTCGGCGGTTCTGGCGTACTTCATGGCCAGATACGGCGAGTGGATTCTGCTCGAGCCTTCCCCGGACGGTCCGGGCACCCTGCTCTGGCTCGCTCCGGCCGCGCTCCTGCTGGCAGGCGGCGCGCTCGTCGCTCTGCGCGCTGCCCGGCCCGCGACCCCGCCGACGGGGGGCGCAGATGCGGGATCTGAGCCAGACGGCCTGCCCCTGCGCTCGCCGGGGCGGCTTGCGCGGCCGCTGATAGGAGTGGCCATGGCGCTCGTCGTCATCGTTCCGGTGGCGCTCGCGGCGGGGCCGCGCATGCCCGGAACGCAGATCACGGGACAGGCCCCGCCCAGCGGAGCCTCGACGATCGCGGATCTCGAGGCGCTGGTGCGAGCGGCCCCGCGGGACGCGGGTGCCGAGGTCGCGCTCGGCGACGCGTACATGGCGGCTGATCGCGTCGCCGATGCCGCAACTGCCTATCGCCAGGCCCTGGTCATCGAGCCGACGAACGTCGAGGCCCTGGTCCAGCTCGGACTGATCCTGCTGATGTCCAATCGGCCGGACGC
>JAKAAV010000017.1 GCA_021802185.1 Chloroflexota bacterium
TCGAACATCCGGCGCCAGATCCGGGGCGAATACGCGAGGTTGTGCCCCGACGGCCACTCGTCGCGGCTGAAGATCATCGGGCAGTTCTCGATCGCGATCCGGACGCCCCTGTCCTCCGCATGCCGGACGATCTCGGGCCAGATCGTCAGGGCCGTCTCCCAGTTCTCGTCCTGCGTCTTCGACCCGTCGGCCCCGACGAACGTGTTGACCACGGGCACGCGCATGAGCGCGGCGGCGTCGATGACCCGCCGCAGGTGCCCGATGACGGCTGCCCGGTGATCGGGATCGGGGTGGAGCGGGTTCGGGTAGTAGCCGAGCCCGCTGATCTCGATGCCCTTCGACGCGAGCTCGCCGACGATCTCGCTCGCGCGCCCGGGCGACAGCGCGTCGACGTCGGCGTGGGACGTCCCGGCATACCGCCGCCGTGCGCCCTCGCTCGGCGGCCAGCAGGCGACCTCGAGCGCCGAGAACCCGTTCGCCGCCGCCCAGTCGGCAACATCCATCAGCGGCGTCTGCGGGAACGGGGCGGTGAGCAGGCCGAGTTTCACGCGGGTCCTCCCTGTGCAGGCGTTTCCGCCGGACGCTCCGTCGTTGCCCCCGTGGCTGCCGTTGCCGCCGTGGCCGTCGCGCCCGCCCTGGCAGGCATCGCCCGCTCCCGGTGCACGTCCACCCACCGTCCCGACCGGGCGCTCTCGGCGATCGCGTCGCCCACGAGCATCTCGTCGTGACCGTCGGCGAACGTCGCGTACGCGGGGCGCTCCGATGGCCGTCCGGCGGCGACGTCGGCGTAGATCGCGGCGAAGTGGGCCGGGAACGTCTCCCCGAAGCCCTCGACGTGCCCGCCCGGCAGCCCCGCCGCGGCACGGCCGGCCGCGTTCATCAGCGCCGGGTTCCGCAGCAGCAGCTCGTTCGGGCGCTCGCGGTGGCCGATCCACAGCTCGTCGGGCTGCTCCGAGTTCCAGGCGGCCGCCGCCAGCGACCCGTCGATCTCGTACCGCAGCGAGTTCTTGCGGCCATGGCTGACCTGCGAGATGGCCACCACCCCGCGCGCCCCGTTCTCGAAGCGCAGCAGGATCGTCGCGGCATCCTCGGTGGTCATCGGGCGCTCGACCGTCTCGCCGGCATGCTCTGTCGAGAACGTCATCACGGGCCCACGCGGCTCGCGGCGGACTGGGATGAATGTCGCGAGATCGGCCATGACCGAGAGCACGCGCTTCCCGGACAGGAACGTCACGAGATCGAGGAAGTGCGAGCCGATGTCGCCGACCGCCCGCAGCGCGCCCCCGCGCCCCGGCTCGAGCCGCCAGTTCCAGTCGGTCTCGAGCGCCAGCCAGTCCTGCAGGTAGTGGCCGCTGATCAGCCGGACCTCGCCCAGCGCACCCGCCTCGATCTCGGCGGCGAGGTGCTGGTTCAGCGGGTAGAACCGGATGTTGAAGTTGACGGCGTTGACGAGCCCGGTCGACGCGGCAAGGGAGACGAGCTCCGCCGATTCGTCCGAGGTCATCGCGAGCGGCTTCTCGCACACGACGTGCCGCCCCGCGGCGAGGATCTCGCGCACCTGCGCGTGGTGCAGGTGGTTGGGTGACGTCACGTGGACGACCCGGACGCCGTCGTCCGAGAGCAGGTCCGCGAGCGTCGCGTACGCCCTCGGAACCGCGAGCTCCGCGGCGCGCGCGGCGCCGTGCTCAGGCGTGTCCTCGAGGATGCCGACCACGTGAACACCGAGCCGTCGCAGGGCGTCGACGTGCACGGTGCCGATGAACCCGGTCCCGACCACCGCGGTGCCGATGTCGCTCGGGCGCGTCATCGCGCTCGCGCCTCCTCCCCGTCTCCCGTATCCGGATCGCCACTCCGCGCCCGACTCGCCGGTGGCCAGCGCCCGTCCCGGGAGTCGCTGCGGGCGCGTGCCGCCGGCCGGGCCGCTCGTCTTCCGCGCCGCCCTCCCCCCGCGGGCGCCGCAGTTTCGTGTGAGGGCGATACTACTTCAGCCTGTCAACTGCAAAAGGTGTTGCGAGCAGGGGCAGATCGCGTATGATCGGGCCCGTGACACC
Organism: Chloroflexota bacterium; assembly: GCA_021802185.1. Taxonomy (GTDB): domain Bacteria; phylum Chloroflexota; class Limnocylindria; order Limnocylindrales; family CSP1-4; genus JAJYNJ01. The sequence goes on from JAKAAV010000017.1 coordinate 2,052, forward strand.
CCCGCGGTACGCTCGCCCGGGCGAGCGCCCCCCGGACACCTTCCCTCGCGCGCGAACCGCTTCGAGCGAGTCCGCGCCCGGACGCCCGCGTGCCACGTCGGACGACTCGCTCGATACCCTGCTGTGCGTCCTCGACGACGTCCGGTTGCGCGGCGCACGGTCGCGCAGCGAGCTCATCGCATCGACCGGTCTCGGGCGCAACGTGGTATCGGAGCGCGTCGCGCAACTCCTCGAGCGCCGCCTGCTGGTCGAGGGGCCTCTCGCGCCGAGCACGGGCGGCCGTCCGCCACGGAGCCTGACATTCAACGAGGACGCGGGATACGTCCTGGTCGCGGACCTCGGCGCGAGCAGCGTCGACGTCGCGCTCACGTCGCTCGCCGGGCGCCTGATCCGGCACCGCGCCGCCGTCATCCGCATCGACGCCGGACCCGAGCGGGTCCTCGAGCAGGTCGACGGGCTCTTCGACGAGATCCTCGCGGACGGCGGCATGCCGGGGGGAGGCCTCTGGGGGATCGGGATCGGCATCCCCGGACCCGTCGAGTTCCGCACCGGGCGCCCCGTCTCGCCGCCGATCATGCCGGGGTGGGACGGCTACCCGGTCCGCGAGCACTTCGCCGCCCGGCACGACGTGCCCGTCTGGGTCGACAACGACGTCAACATCATGGCGCTCGGCGAGATGCGCGCCGGCGTGGCTGCCGGGCACGAGAACGTCGTGGTGATCAAGATCGGGACGGGGATCGGCGCCGGGATCATCTCGGACGGGCGGCTCCACCGCGGCGCACAGGGCAGTGCCGGGGACGTCGGCCACATCCAGGTCTCGGACGACCCGACGGTCGTGTGCCGGTGCGGGAACCGCGGGTGCCTCGAGGCGCTCGCGGGCGGCGCGGCGATCGCGCGGGCGGGGGAGGCCGCGGCCCGCGACGGGAGCAGCACGCGCCTCGCAGAGCTCCTCGCCCAGGGACGGGACCTCACGGCGAAGGACGTCGCCCGCGAGGCGGCGCACGGGGATCCGGTCGCGGTCGACATCCTGCAGTCGGCGGGCCGGGACGTCGGCGCGATGCTGGCCAGCATCGTGAACTTCTTCAACCCCTCGCTGATCGTCATCGGCGGCGGCGTGTCGGGAAGCGGCGACCAGCTGCTCGCGGCGATTCGCGAGACGGTCTACGGGCGCTCGCTGCCGCTGGCCACGCGCGACCTCGTGATCCAGCGCTCGTCGCTCGGGGGTCGCGGGGGCGTCATCGGCGCGTCCGCCATGGTCGTCGACCAGCTGTTCTCGCGCGAGGTCCTCGCGCGGTGGTTCGACCGGGGAACGCCCGCGGGCCTCCGCAGGGCGGTCGAGCCCGCGGCCTGAATCGAGGCGGGACCGCAACACCTCCGCGGCCTGACGGCACCGGGACGCGCAACAGCTCCGCGTCCTGAACGCACGCGGACGCAAGGCACCGACGCGTGACCAGCCGGGTTCCGCTCCCGGACGGACCCACGCCCCCGCTGGATCGGCCGACCTGCTAGACCGCAGCCTGCTCCGTGTGCTCGCCGATCAGGAGGCGCCGCACGTCGTCCTGGCAGTCCGTCCGGCTGAGCGCCACGAGCTTGTCGCCGGGCTCGATCACCGTCTCCGGTCGGACGGGCTGCGCCACGTCACCCCGGATCACGACGAACAGCATGCAGCCGTCGGGAAGGGAGAGGTCGCGCGCCGCGCGGCCCGCGGCGGGCGAATCCGGCTCGATCTGCGCCTCGACGAGCTCGAGCTCTCCCGTCGAGAGCTGGGCGAGGTGGAGCAGGTCGTGGACGGGAATGTCCTGCTCGATGGCACCGAGCGCCATCCGCGTCGGGTTGATGACCTCGTCGACGCCGAGCTTCCGGAACAGCGCCTCGTTGCGGGGACTGTTGACGCGCGCGATCGTGCGCGGCACGTCGAAATGGTGCTTCGCCATCTGGCAGACGACCAGGTTGTCCTCGTCGTCGCCGGTGACCGCGGTCACGATCGACGCGCGGTTCGCGCCGGCCTCTGCGAGGTGCTTGCCCTCGCAGCCGTCGCGGTTCAGCACCACGCTCCCGATCTCGTGGGAGATCTCCGCCGCGCGCCGCGGGTCCTTCTCGAGCAGGACGACCTCGTGGCCGGACGCCAGCAGCTCGCGCGTCAGGTAGTACCCGACCTTTCCGCCGCCGACGATGATGATGAACATCAGCGCGCCTCCACCGGCTCGGCCGTCAGGGCTCCCGCGTTCGGGTCGCCGGGGAGGCCCAGCGCGCGAGACAGGGCGTCGACCATCATCGTCGTGCGGCAGACGACGGCGAGGCCCATCGTGCGGTACGCCGCCGCCCGCACCGGATCGTTGATCTTCGCGACGACGTGGGGGATCCGCAGTGTGTCCTGCGCGATCTGCGCTGCGAGCGCGTTCCGGTTGTCGCCCTCGGTGAGCGCGAAGAACCAGTCGGCGCGCTCCGCCCCCGCGCGGTGCAGGACGTCCTCGTCCGTGCCGTCGCCGCGCACGGCCTGCCCCGTGAAATCGCTGTTGAGACGGTTGAATGCCCGTGACGTGACGTCGATGATCGTGACGTCGTGCCCGGCCCGGGACAGCGCGTCGGCGAGGCCCGCGCCCACCCGACCGCATCCCACGATGATCGCGCGCACCGATCGCTCCTTCAGTCGCGAGCGACCGCGCGCCGCTCGCTGCCGTCTGCGGTTTCCGCCGGGATCGCGGTGCGGACGACGACCACCGCCATGGGCGCGTTCTGCAGCACGTAGGGGACCACGCGGCCCATGGCGAACTCACCGCCGAACTTCGTGCGGTATGGCAGCCCCGCCACGATCAGGTCAGCCCCGATCGCCGCTGCCTCGTCGACGATCGCGGCGCCGACGTCTCGCGCCTGCAGCAGGGTCGTCTTGAGCGACACGCCGACCCGCTCGGCCTGCGCCTCGGCCCGGTCGAGCACCTCGGATGCCCGCTGCTGGCTGCCCGGCACGACGTCGCCCAGGTCGTGCGTCCAGTCGACCTCGATGACGTGGACGGCGACGACGTCCGTCTTCGCGCGTCCTGCGAACTTCGTCGCGGCGCCCACGACGAGCTGGTCCGTCGGCCCCCCGTTCAGCGCCAGCACGACGCGCGCGAACTGGCCATAGCCATTGCTCTCTCCCATCGGCGCACAGCGTATCACCGCCGAACCGGCCCGAGGCCGCGACCCGGTCAACGGTGTCAGCGCGTCGGCGCATGCTCCTTCCGGTACGGCACGAGCGCGACGACGGTGTTCGACCGGCCGATGAGCGCGCGGCGCAGCCGCTCCGCGGTCCGGTTGTGCAGCACCCGCTCCCACCAGTGCCGCACGATGTACTCGGGCACGACGACGATCGTGATCGCGTCGGGATCGGGTTCCATGACGTCGAGGTACGTCACCAGCGGGCCGATCAGCTGGCGGTACGGCGACTCGACGATGACGAGCGGGATGCCCGGGAGCTGTCGCGCGAACCGCTCGCGGAGCCGCTCGCCCTCCTCGATGTCGTCGGTCACGTAGATCGCGCGGACGTCCTGCGAGAGCGTCCTGCCGAACGCGATCGCCCGGATCACGGCGCGCGTGATGCCGGGCACGGGGACGACCACGCGCTGCGGCCGGTGCGGCTGCCCGAACACGAGATCCTCGCGGACCTCCAGTTCCTCGGCCTCCCGGGCGTACTCGCGATGGATGAACAGCATGGTCGCGACGATGATCGGCACGAGCACGACGACCATCCATGCGCCTGCCGTGAACTTCACGCTCGCTACCACGAGGGCCACGATGCCGGTGAGGATCGCGCCGACCGCGTTCGTCCCCAGCCGCGTGGTCCACCCGCGCCCCCGCGTGTTCCACCAGTGCCGGACCATGCCGGTCTGCGAGATCGTGAAGCTCACGAACACGCCGACCGAGTACAGCGGGATCAGCGCCGCGGTGTCCGCGTCGAACGCGACCAGCAGGACGCATGCCATCAGGGCGAGGACGAGGATTCCCGTCGAGAAGGCGAGCCGGTCGCCCCGGAACGCGAACGCGTGCGGGAAGTAGTGATCCTGGGCGAGGATCGCCGCGAGCCTCGGGAACGCGTTGAAGCTCGTGTTCGAGGCGAGGATCAGGATGAGCGCGGCCGAGGCCTGGAACACGTAGAACATCGGTCCGGTCCCGACCGCGGCGTGCGCGACGAGCGCGGGCACGGACTCCTTGCCTCCGGGCAGGATTCCGTACGAGACCGCGACGGCCGTGACGCCGACGAAGATGATCGCCAGCAGCGCCGCCATCGCCACCAGCGTCCGGGCGGCGTTCTGTGGCTCGGGCTTCTGGAACGCGGGCACGCCGTTGGCGATCGCCTCGGTCCCGGTCAGCGCCACCGAACCGCCGGCGAACGCGCGCAGGACGAGCAGGATGGTCAGCGTCTCGAAGCCGCCTGGGGGGGTCGGGACGTTCGCGGCGTGGTAGCCGGTCGCGGCGACGTCGTGGAACGCGAACGCCTTGAGGAGACCGGATCCGACGACGAACAGGGCGGACCCGATGTAGATGTACGTGGGCAGCGCAAAGATGTTGCCCGACTCGCGCAGCCCCCGCATGTTCCCGAGCAGGATCAGGGCGACGGCCGCGACGGAGACCTCGACCCGCAGCGGGTAGAGCGGCGGGAACGCCGAGTACATCTGCTCGACCGCGGACGATGTCGACACGGCGACGGTCATGACGTAGTCGATGAGGAGCGCCGCCGCGGCGATCAACGCGAAGATCTTCGGCAGGTTCGCGCTGCCGACCGCGTACGCGCCGCCGCCGGACGGGTACGCGTAGCCGATCTGGCGATAGCTGATCGCCACCACGGCCAGGAGCGCCGAGATCGCGATCGCGATCGGCAGCGTCAGCGAAAGCGCGGCCACGCCTGCGAGCACCAGGATGTTGAGGATCTCCTCGGAGGCGTACGCGCTCGACGAGATGGCGTCCGAGCTCATGATCGCGAGCGCCTTCTTCTTCGAGAGGCGCTCCTCGACCTCCTGCTCCGTCGCCAGCGGCGTGCCGATCAGCGTGCGTCGGAGGCGCTCGTAGGCGCGACCGACGCCGGTCGTCGGCGCGCTCGCCTTCGGCTTCGCCCGGACGATCCCGGGGCCGGCGTACCGGAAGTACTCCGCCTGCGGCCGGGGCACGCGGACGCGCTGGTCGCCGAGCTTCCGCCCGCGGAGCGGCGCGGCGCCGCGCGCGCGTTCGTCGTGCTGTTCGTCCAGCTGTGTGCCCTCAGAAACCCTGCTCGAGCCGGTCGATGAGCCGCTGCGGGAGCCCGGCCGTCCGCATCGCCTGCTGGGTCGCGGCGATCTGGTACGGAACGCGCCGCCACGTCACGGTCATCGCACCCGTGTCGAGGAGCGCGCCGGAGGCGCGCGGATCGCCGTCCCGGGGTTGCCCGACGCCGCCGGGATTCACGATGACCCGGCGCCCATCCAGCTCGAGGATCGTCCCGTCGCGTGGAACGATCGCCTCCATCCCGCCGTCGACCTCGCGGAAGGCGACCGGGACGTGGGTGTGTCCGACGAGGCAGTACGGCGTGGCGAACGCGCCGAGGTTCGCGCGCGCGAGCGAGGCCGAGAACAGGTACTCCCACAGCGGATCGCGCGGAGACCCATGCGCGAGCGTGAAGTCCCCCTCGACCTTCGTCTGCGGGTTCGCGCCGAGCCACTCGCTCGCGGCCGGCGTCAGCTGGCCCGCGGTCCACTCGACGGCGGTGCGAGCCGCGTCGTTGAACCAGTCGGTCGAGATCTCGCCGATCGCCGCCGCGTCGTGGTTGCCGCGCACCCCGGCTGCGGCCGCCGACTGGAGGCGCCGGATGACCGCGACCGGCTCGGGCCCGTACCCGACGACGTCCCCGAGCTGCCAGACGGCGTCGAACGGCTCGAGAGCCGACAGGACGGCCTCGAGCGCGGACAGGTTCCCGTGGACGTCGGAGATCAGCGCGACGCGCATCGGGTCAGGGTAACAAACGTCGCCGGCGCGGAGGCCGCCGCGGCCAGCGATCGGGCGTGGGCCGGCGCTTCGTCACGAGCACCAGCCGGTGGTCGGCCAGCCCCGTGAGCGTCACGTCCCGGATCTCCGGCGCTTCGTCCGCCCCCATCTCCTCGAGGAGCGGGAGCGCGGCCTCGACCTCCGCGTCGAACGCCCCGTCCCCCGCGTCGCGCTTCCAGGCCACGAAGCACCCGCCGGGCCGGACCAGCGGCAGGGCGAGCTCGAGCAACCAGGGCAGTGCCGCGACGGCGCGGGCCGTGACGACGTCCCAGCGATCCCTCTGGCCCGGACGCCGGGCCAGTTCCTCGCCGCGGGCGTTGACGACGTGCATCCGGACTGGCTCCTCGCCGTGCGCCCGGAAGGCCGAAGCCGTCGCCGCGACCGCCACGTCGAGGAACGCGGTCTTGCGCGCGACGGAGTCGACGAGCGCGGCCGTCGTCGCCGGGATCGCGACCGCGACGGGAATGCCGGGGAAGCCGGCGCCGCTGCCCAGGTCGAGGACGCCGACCGGTCGCCGGCGCCGCGACGCGAGCCGGTCGAGGAGGGTCGGGACCGCGGCAAGGCTGTCCGCGACATGCTCCAGGGCGATCGGCCCCGGCTCGCGGATCGCGGTCAGGTTCACGTGGGGGCTCCAGGCGAGGAGCAGCCGCACGTGCGCGTCGATGGCGGCGCGCATCCCCGGCGTGAGGTCCAGGTCGAGGCGCGCGAGCGCCGCATCGAGGGCCTCGTCGAACTCCGCGCCGGGTTCCGGCAGCGCCGACGCGTCGGCCGGCAGGGGCACGCGCACTGGCCGGCCGGGAGCCGCGACATCCCCCCCGGCCTCCTCGGCGTCGGCCATCCTTCCATCCGGCAGGCCGCCATCCGGCAGGCCGCGCGAGTCGCGCCCGGCGGCTCGGGTGGGGGCGCGGGGGACGTCCGCGAGCGCGGTCGGCGCAGCGGGGAACCGTGGATCAGGACCCTGCGCCTCGCCGACGGACGGCGAAGCCGGAAGGGAGCGCGCGATGTCCGGCTGCGGCCCTCTCCGTGGCTCGCTTCGGACCCCAGTCGGCTCGACCTTCCGGCGTCGCGAATTCGAGGGCACCTTCCAGCCTTTCAGTCTTCCGCCGCCCGTCCGGACCTCCGGCCGGTTTCCCGGCCCCCTCGCAGGCGGCGTTACCGTACTCGGCCTGCGGTGCACGGGGAGTCTTGCGCCGGAGACGCCGGGATATCAAGCGGCTTATCCACGAATCGACGCACGCGCCCGGCGGCCGCTGTGGAAAACCGGCCGCGCGATCAGGGGGCCGGCGCGAGATCCTCGCGCCCGAGCGCGCGCTCGAGGGCCGCCATGACGGTCGCCCGGTCCGTGGCCTCGGTCGACGGCAACGCGACGACGAACACCGATCCGTGCCCCGGCGCCGGCGAGACCGCGACGTCCCCGCCCATCCGGCGCGCCAGGTCGCGCGCGATCGGCAGGCCCAGTCCGGTTCCCACGACGCGCTCGCTCCCCGCCGCCCGGTGGAACGGCTCGAAGATCCGCTCGCGCTCCTCAGGCGCCACCCCCGGTCCCTCGTCCGCGATCGCGTAGAGGGCGACGGGCCCGTCGAAGCGCAGCGAGATCGCCACGCGGCCACCGACGTGCGAGAACTTGACCGCGTTCGCGAGCAGGTTCACGAGGACCTGCTGGACGCGCCGCCGGTCGCCGTACACGGTCCGCAGGCGCGTGCCGAGCGTGGCCTCGAGCACGATCCCGCGCTGCAGCGCGAGCGGCGTCACGTCGCGCACCGCAGCCTGCGCGGCCTCGGCCGCGGAGAACCGTGCGAGCGCGAGATGGAGCTGGCCTGCCCCCAGGCGGCTGATCTCGAGGAGGTCCGCAACGAGCGTGGCCATGCCGGCCGCGAGATCGCGCGACCGCGACAGGAACTCCCCGTCGGCGTCCGCCGCGAGCAGGTCGAGATACCCGCTGAGCGACGCGAGCGGGGTGCGCAGCTCGTGCGCGACGACGCTCACGAACGTCCGGCGCTCCTCGTCCGCGTGACGAAGCGCGGTCAGCTCGCGCTGCGCCGCGATCTCACGGAGGAGCGACGCGGCCATTCCGGCGGCTGAACGGGCCAGCGACACCGGCAGGCGCCGCTCGAGCTCCCCGGCCGCGCGGGCCGTCCGGAAGTGGAGGCCGACGGCGGCGCGCCTCCCGCCTCGGCCCGTCGCGATCGTCCGCATCCGGCCGTCGTTGGCCGCTCGCGCGATCTCCTCGTCGTTGCCACGGCCGGCAGTCCCGTCCGCCCGGACCCAGGCGCGCTCACCGCGGACCGCATCGACGACCCCGGCTCCGCCGGCGCCGCCGGCCGCATCGCCGCCGGCCGCATCGCCGCCGGCCGCATCGTCGCGCTCCGTTCCGTCGTCGCCATCGATGCCTGGACGCGGGGCGTCGACCGTGCGAACAGGCTCGGTGCACTCGACGTCCCCTTCGTCGAGCATGAGACAGCACACGCGCAGCTCGCGGCGTCCCCGAGTCTGCCCGTCGAGCCAGGCGGCGGTCCCTCGCGCCGCCGGCCCATCCGCCCGGCGCCATCCGATCGTGCGGCGGCCAGCGTCGTCGAGGAGCGCGACGGCACAGGTCGCCCCGGCCGTGCGCGCGACGAGCCGCAGGAGCCGGTCGAGCCGGGCCGCGGGTGTCGTGCCGGCAGTGGCGATGTCGAGCATCCGCGAGAGGGCCGCGTGGTCGCCCGTCGCTCGCCCGTCCGCCATCCGGCCGCTACTCCGTGCCCTGTGCCCTGGCCGCCCGCACCGGTCTCCCAAGCGTGCGCCGGACCACGTCCATGACCTCCTCTGTATACGCCGTCGCGTCGCCCGTCTCCACGGCCGTCCGAAGACACCCGGCGACGTGGTCCTCGAGGACGAGCAGCGAGATGGCGTCGACCGCGGCGCGCAGGGCGGCGGTCTGCTGCAGGATGTCGATGCAGTACTCGTCCCGCTCGATCATCCGGGCGATGCCGCGCACCTGGCCCTCGACGCGCGAGAGCCGCCGCAGGAGCTGCTGCCGGTCCTTGTCGTAGCTGTGCCGGAAGTGCAGGTCCGCCGCATGCGACGGTTGCTCGACGGCACCGCCTGTCGCGTTCGCGGGCTCGTGGTCGTGGTTCGTCTCGGTGTCCTCCGCCCGCCCCGGGCCTCGCTGATACTCCCCCCCAGTGTACCGCCGCCGCAGCGGCGGACCCTCCGTCGGCAACTCCGCGTGACCGTGCGAGCGGGTAGACTGCGATCGATGCACGTCGACCCGAGGCCTCGCGCCGTCCCGTTTGCGCATGCGAGCGAGGCGGAGCTGGCACGGATCCTCGACTACTACGGGATCGCGTGGGAATACGAGCCGCGGCCGTTCCCGATCCTGTGGAACCTCGACGGGGCGGTCGTCGAGAGCTTCACGCCCGACTTCTACCTGCCCGAGCTCGACCTGTACGTCGAGCTGACGACGCTCCGGCAGAGCCTCGTCCGGAAGAAGAACCGCAAACTCCGACGGCTGCGCGGGCTGTACCCGGACGTCCGGATCAAGCTGTTCTACGCCCGCGACTTCCGGGCGCTGATGCTGAAGTACGGCCGGATCGGCCTCGTCGACTCGCTGTCGGGGGCGGAGGGGCAGGCGACGCCGCCACGCCCCGACGCCGCGCCGCCGGCCGTCGAGCCGGACGTCACACCGGCGCCGGCGATCGTCGCGGCCCGGGCCGAAAGCGGGGAGCGGCTCGTCGAGCCGCCGGAACGCTCCGCCGACGCCGCTGCCGAAGTCCGGGAGGTTCGAGGAGCGGACGAGTCGCGGCCGCGCGATGGCGCACCGGGCGTCGTGGCGCGGCCGGCGAGGACCGGGCGCGGGGGAGGGGATCGACGTCGTGGAGGCCGGCATGCCCGCGCCCCGCAGGCGTCGCGGGCATGACCTGTCGGAGGGCCTGAGAGCGAATGCGGATGCCAGACCTCGTCGGCGACGTCGCCGGCGTCCTGCTGACCGAGGAGCAGATCCACCGGCGCGTCCTCGAGATGGGCAGCGTGATCTCGTCGGACTACCGGGGCCGCGAGGTGACGCTCGTGAGCGTCCTGAAGGGGTCGTTGCCGTTCATGGCCGATCTCATGCGCGCGATCTCGATCCCCGTGTCGATCGACCTGATGGAGGTCAGCTCCTACGGCGGCACGGCGACCGAATCGTCCGGCCTCGTCCGCATCCTCAAGGACCTCAGCAAGCCGATCGAGGGCCGCCACGTCCTGATCGTCGAGGACATCATCGACACCGGGCTCACGCTGAACTACCTCTCGGGCTACCTGCGCGGCAAGAACCCGACGTCGCTCCACATCTGCACGCTCCTCGACAAGCCCGCGCGCCGGCTCGTCGACATCCCGATCGACTACCTGGGCTTCACGATCCCCGACCAGTTCGTGATCGGCTACGGCCTCGACTACGGCGAGTACTACCGGAACCTGCCGTTCGTCGGCGTGCTCCGGCCGGAGGTCTACACGGAGCCGTGAACCGCCGAAGGCTCGGACGTGGCCGGCTCGTCATCGGCGTCGGCGCCGTGCTCACGCTCGTCGGCTGCCTCTTCCCGTGGGGGCAGACCGCCGGCGTCGGTCTTCCACCGGAATCGACAACCGCGTTCGACGGATTCGGGATCGTGGTGTTCGTGGCCGCGGTCGGCCTGCTCGCGCTCATCACGCTCCCGTACGCGGCGGGGGACCAGCCGATCGGGCTCGACCGGCCGCTGGCCTTCGCGATCGTCGGCGCTGTCGGGGTGATCGGGTTCCTGCTGAAGCTCGTCCAGGTGCTCGGCGACGGGCTGCTCGCGCTGCCCGACAAGGGGCTCGGGCTCTGGCTCGCGGCCGTCGGGCTCGTCGTCGTCGTCTGGGGGCTGGCCGAGATGGCCGCGGAGCGGCCCCGGGCCTAGCCTGGGCGCGCCACCGCCGGCAGCCGCGAGGCCCGTCGTGCTCCCCTTGGCTGGGGGACCATCTCCTTCGGCT
>JAKAAV010000018.1 GCA_021802185.1 Chloroflexota bacterium
CATGATCTCTGCGAAGAACGCCGCGGTGTTCAGTCCGAGACCGATGATGGCCGACGTCCACGGGGACAGCGTGAGGATGTTGGCGGTGGCCAGCCCGAAGTAGATCAGATACAGCTGGATGATCAGCGGAACGCCCCGCCAGAACCAGATGTAGGCCCGGGCTGACCAGTCGAGGAATGCGAGGCCGGAGAGCCGCATGGCGACTAGGACAAGCGCCACGACCGTCGCCAGCAGGATCGCCTCGAACGTGACCGCGGCGGTGACGGCAGCCCCCCGGCAAGCTCTGGCAGATTGGAGACAAGGACTCCCAAGTCATCCCCTCGCCCTGAACGCGCGGGATCGACGCCCGTGGGCCTTTACGGGGCAGCGGATGCCCAAGCAGGGGCAGCCGGGGCAGGGGCAGCCGGGGCAGGGGCAGCGGACGCTCCCGAGATCGTTCCCAGTCACTTGGCAAAGTCCGACTTGAACCGCACCTTTCAATACGGCAACCGAGTGCCGGTCGACCCGCGCGCATCGGGCCGTTCAGCCCGGCGAGCCGGGCGCCCGGCGGTTCTCGGCTCAAGGGAGGGTCCTCGAAGTCATGGCTTGTCAGCGCGTTGACGAACCGCCCTCGAAGGTCCGGAATGCAGGCCATGGGATATGGTCGATGCGTCGGCGCATGAAGCTCGGCTCCCGCGTGCTCGTCACGACGGTGCTGGTCGCGACCGCCGCCTGCACGGGCACGCTGCCGAGCAGCGCGCCGAGTGCCTCCGCCCCTGCCTCGGCCGCCGCGGCGATGCCGTCGACGCCGATCACCGCGCGGCCGACGGTCAGGCACACGGCCGCACCGGTGGCCGCCTGTCGGCCCACCGACCAGGACCGCTACATCTACCATCCGGCACGCCTGGCGGTGCTCGAGGCCTGCATCAAGGTCACGGGCACGATTGCCTTCGTGCGGGATGAGGCAGACGGCGACCTGCACCTGGGCCTGGCGCTCGATCCCCCCTACGCGCACCTCGTGGTGGCCGCCAACGCGGGGGCCGAACGCGGCGACCTCGTCATCGAGCCGGTCTGCGAACTGCGCGTCACGCAGGCCGACGCGATCTCCACCTGCGCGGCCGACCGCGACCCGCTGCGCGGGCTGCCGAGTCTCGGCGAGCACGTCTGGATGGAGGGTCGCTACGTGGCCGACCTGCAGCATGGCGGCTGGCGCGAGCTGCACCCCCTGTATCGCTGGGGCGTCCTGCGGTAGGCGCGCGGCGGCGTCGTCCTGTTCCGCGGTGCCACGCCCTGGCCGACGCGACGCCGGCGGCCCGCTCCCCTACCCCGCGAATCGTTCGCCGGGCAGGACGATGCGCCGCCCGCGCTGCGGCATCACGCCGGCACCGATCGAGGCGCCGGGCACGCGGCGCTGCTCGCCGGGCCCAGGGTGCCGTTCGTCACGGGCGCGGCGTTGCTCCCCGGGGCTCCGGCCCTGCTCCGGATGCGCTCCCGCCGGGCCAGACCGCTGGCGGCTGCTGGGCCGGTCGGCTTCGTGGCGAACGGGGGCTTCGCGCGGGGCGCGCGGGGCGGCGGTCTGACGGCCCACCGGAGCGGGGTGCATCGGCGACGGGGCCCTGCTGCCACCGGCCCTCTGCGGCGCCGGGCGCTCGCGGCCGCGCTCGGGGATCGGGCGACGCGAGGCAGCACGGTCGCCATCCGGCACGCGACGCGGCTGTGTTCCGGCCCCGCCGCTCCGGAGCCGGATGGGCTGGGGTCGCTCATTCCGGTCTGGCTCGAAGCCCGCCACGACCTCGGCTGGGATCCATCGGCCGAGCAGGACCTCGATCTCACGGAGCAGCTTCGCCTCGTCCACGCACACGAGCGAGATTGCCTCGCCCGGTGAGCTCGCGCGTCCGGTACGACCGATCCGGTGGACGTAGTCGGCGGGAACCATCGGGAGCTCGTAGTTGACGACGTGGGGCAGCGATTCGATGTCGAGCCCGCGGGCCGCGAGGTCGGTGGCCACGAGCACCGCGACGCGTCCCGACTTGAAGTCGGCGAGCGATCGGACCCTCCGCGACTGGCTCTTGTTGCCGTGGATGGCGGTCGCGTCGATGCCGTCGCTCACAAGCTGCTCGGCCAGCCGGTTCGCGCCGTGCTTCGTCCGCGTGAACACCAGCGCCTGCTGCACGCGTCCAGACCGGATGAGGTGCGACAGGAGGGCCCGCTTCCGGTCCCGATCGACCCGCAGCACGACCTGGGACACGAGGTCCGGCGGGGCGTTGCGCGCCGCGACCTCGACGGTGGCCGGATCATGCAGCAGCGCGGCAGCCAGGGAGCGCACGCCGTCGGAGAACGTGGCGGAGAAGAGCAGCGTCTGCCGCTGGCGCGGCAGGAGCGCCACGATACGCCGGATGTCGGGAATGAACCCCATGTCGAGGAGCCGGTCGGCCTCGTCGAGGACGAGGATGTCGACCGCCGACAGGTCGATCGTCGCCTGCCCGGAATGGTCCAGCAGCCGGCCGGGCGTCGCGACGACGACCTCCGGGCTCCGGCGGAGCGCGCGTGCCTGTCCCTCGAACCCCACGCCGCCGAAGATGGCGGTCGATCGGATCGGCAGATGGGCACCGTACGTGCGCACGCTCTCCTCGACCTGGAGGGCGAGCTCGCGCGTGGGCTCCACGACGAGGATCCGGACTGGGCGGCGATGCGACCCATCGTGCCGCGCCGCCCCCGTCGGCAAGTCCGCGCGATGCGCCGACTCCCCCGGCGACCCCGTCGTGAGCATTTGCAGGATCGGCAGGACGAACGCCGCGGTCTTGCCGGTGCCCGTCTGGGCGGAGGCGAGGAGGTCGCGACCCGCGAGGACGAGGGGGATCGCCTCCCGCTGCACGGGGGTCGGGTCGAGATAGCCCTCGTCGGCGACGGCGTGAAGGAGCTCGGGCGCGAGCCCGAGGGTGGAGAAGGACATGTCGGAACGCTCCTGGCTGGCCCTCCCGCTTCGGCGGGGTCCGGTCAGGGCGTTGGGGATCGAGCGAAAGGTGGACGGGCGCGGACCGGGGCGTCGTCCTGAACCGAGAGAAGCATACCCGACAGGCCCCGCGACCGCCGTGATCGCCGATCGCGCTCCTCGGGCTACGGCCTCGCGTCGTCGATCTTCACGAGGGACGTCGACGTCGCGATGCGCGCGTGCCGCGAGCTGAAGTTCGGCGAGACCTACGTCAACCGCGAGAACTTGGAGAACACGCAGGGGTTCCACGCGGGGTGGCGCAAGTCGGGGCTGGGCGGGGCGGACGGCAAGCACGGCGTGCTCGAGTACACGCGGACGCACGTCGTGTACCTGCAGTACGACGCGGCCGCGGGCCGCGCATAGCCGGTGGATTCGGCGCCGTCCGTGCCGTAGCGGCGCCGACCGTCGCGACAGAGGGGATCGGTCGGGGTACTGCCCGATCCCCTCCCCCGTCTCTCCTGCGGGCCGCTCCTGGAGCCGAGTCTCGTCGGAGCGACCGCTCCACTGTCCGTTTTGATCCCAGGGCGAGCGGCCGGGGCCGGTATGATCGGTTCCCGTGCACCACGCCGTCCCGGGTGCCGCCAACCCGGAGGTCGTGTGGTCGGTCTCGGCACGCTGCTCAACGTGGCCGCGATCCTCGTCGGCTCGGCCGTCGGCGTCCTGTTCGGCGAGCGCCTGCCGGCGCGGACGCACCGCGTGATCACCGACGCGCTTGGCCTCGTCGTCCTCGTCATCGGCGGCCTGGACGTCGCGGCTCTCCTCGACCCTGATTTCGTCGCCGCAGTCGGAGCCCGGGTGACGCTCCTCATCGTCCTCGGTGCGCTGCTCATCGGCGGCATCTCGGGTTCGCTTCTCGATGTCGAGGCGCGACTCGACGGGATCGGCGGGAAGCTGCAGCACTGGCTGGTTCGCGGTGCATCCGGCGGCACCGAGTCGCGAGAGCGCTTCATCGAGGGGTTCGTCGACGCGTCGCTGCTCTTCTGCATCGGCCCGCTCGCTGTCCTCGGTCCGCTGCAGGACGGCCTCGGGCGCGGCATCGACCAGCTCGCCCTCAAGTCCGTCCTCGATGGCTTCGCGGCGATGGCGTTTGCCTCGACCCTGGGATGGGGCGTCGCCGCGTCCGCGCTGTCCGTCGGCGTGTGGCAGGGCACATTCACGATCATCGGAGCACTCGCCGGGTCGCTCCTGCCGGCAGCCGCCGTCGCCTCGCTCACGGCGACCGGCGGCGTCCTCCTGCTCGGCGTGGGGCTCCGGCTGCTCGAGGTACGGCGCGTTCCGGTCGCCGACCTGCTGCCGGCGCTGCTCGTCGCCCCGCT
This sequence comes from Chloroflexota bacterium, assembly GCA_021802185.1. Taxonomy (GTDB): domain Bacteria; phylum Chloroflexota; class Limnocylindria; order Limnocylindrales; family CSP1-4; genus JAJYNJ01. The sequence goes on from JAKAAV010000018.1 coordinate 4,288, forward strand.
CCTCACGCTGGTGGTCAGCCGGCTCGTCTGACCGACGCGACAGGGTCTGCGGATTCCGGGCGGTCGATCGGGATGGCTGTGGGCGCGACGTCCGGTTCGCACGCCTCGTCGTGGCGGGCAGAACGGTCCTCGAACCACGCACCCCGGTTCAGCCTGCGTCTCGGATGAGTTCCACGATCTCGGGGCCGTAGTGCTGGACGCGCGATGGGCCGAAGCCGCGCACGCCGGCGAGGGTCGCGATGTCGGCCGGCCGGATCGCTACGAGCGCCGCCAGCGTCGCGTCCGGGAACACCACGTACGCGGGCACACCGTCGAGCTGAGCGCGCTCCCGGCGCCAGGCGCGCAGGGCGGCCGCGAGCCGCACATCGGCCTCCGGCGGCGCCTCGATCCCGGACGGTGACGACGCGCCAGGGATGGATGCCACCGCCGACGCGTGCCGCCCGCCACGGCGTGCCGGCGCGCCGGCCGATGGTGTCGCGGACCCGGGCGCCCGACGGCGCGCGGGGACCCGAGGGTCAGGACGGGTCGCGGACACGCGACGCGCCGGGGGCGGCGCGAGCGCTCCGAGGAAGCGCGAGCGCTGGCGCGCACTCTCCCGCCCGGTCTGTCCCGCCCGCTGGTGGGCCCATCCGAGCCACAGCACTCGCCGCGCCCTCGTCAACCCGACGTACAGGAGGCGCCGTTCCTCGGCCAGAGCCTCGGGATCGGCCAGCGCCTGGCGGATGGGCAGCGTGCCCTCCTCGAGCCCGGGCAGGAGGACCGCGTCCCACTCGAGCCCCTTGGCCCGGTGGAACGTGAGCAGTTCGACGCCGCCGGCGCCACGGGTGCTCCCCTCCTCTGCCGCGCGGGCCGAGAGGTCGTCGGCGAACGCGCCGAGGTCTGCCTCGGGGTGCGCAGCGACGAACGCCGCGGCGATCGCCCGCAGCGTCTGGCCCGACGCCTCGCGCTGGCGCGCGTCCTCGCCCGCGGCCGTCTCCTCGGCCGCGTCCGCGGCGACGACGTGCTCGATCACGGCCTCGGCACGGGCCAGCAGGCGCGCCGAGGTCGGCTCATCGGATTCGGCAGCGACGGGCCGGAGCCCGGCGCGTCGCAACTCGGCGATCACCTGCCTGACCTCCGGCCGGGCGTAGAACCCGGCCCCGACGACCTGGTAGCCGATGCCGGCGGCGGCCAGCGCCGCCTCGAGCGACACGAGCTGCGCGTTCGTCCGCACGAGCACGGCAACTTCCGAAGGGGCGATCCCTTCCCCCAGGTGGCGACACACCTCGCGCACGAGCGCCGCGAGCTCGGCCTCGGCGGTGGCGAAGGCGTGGATCCCCGGTGCCGGGCCGCCATCCTGCATGGCCACGAGGCGCTTGGCTCGACCCTCCGATGCCAGCAGGCGGTTGGCCAGGTCGAGCACCTGGGGGCTCGAGCGGTAGTTGCGGGAGAGCGTCACCTCCCGGGCATCCGGGAATCGCGCCGCAAACTCGCGCAGGTAGGCGCTCGTTGCCCCGGTGAAGGAGTAGATCGTCTGGTCTTCGTCGCCCACGACGCACAGCTCGAGCCGCTCGCCCAGCCATGCGAGCAACACCGCGTAGCCCAGGGCGTTGGTGTCCTGGAACTCGTCGACCGTGAACCAGCGGTACCGCGCGCGGACCCGGGCGGCCACCGCGTCGTTCGACCCGATGAGCTCGAGTGTGCGCGCGAGCATGTCCTCGAAATCGATGGCCCCGGCTCGATCCTTCGCACGCTCGTAGTCGCGCCAGAAGGTGGCGAAGAGGGCGGGCGGCAGCGGGCCCGACCGCCCCGCTGCGACCAGGGGGTCGGCCTGATACGTCGCGGGCGCGAGGCGCCGTACCTTGGCCCACTCGATCTCGTCGGCCAGGTCCTTGGCGGGTCGGAAGCGATAGCCGCCGGGGAGCGCCCGCGAGAGGGGCGCCACGAGCGGGAGCTTCGAGGCGAGGATCCTCGGGAACGGACGCGAGCTGACCTGCGGCCAGAAGTGGCTCAGCTGCCGGAGCGCGGCGGCGTGGAAGGTGGAGGCGGCGACGCCGGGTACCCCAAGGGCCCGAAGCCGCGCCTCCATCTCGCGTGCGGCGCGGTCGGTGAAGGTGACGACGAGCGCATGACGAGCATCCTGAGCGCCAGTCGCCGCGGCATATGCCACGCGTCGCGTGATGACCCGCGTCTTGCCGGAGCCTGCGCCGGCGTGGACGACGAGCGGCCCCCGAGTCAGCTCCACGGCGGCGCGCTGCTCAGGGTCGAGATCGACCAGGAGGTCCTCGGGCGAGGACCCGCGGCTTCGTGAAGGAGACTCGCGGCCGTGCCCGGGCACCCTATCTCTCACCCGGGCGTCCGTGCCGGCCGCAGCGTGGCGGAGGAAGATGAACCCCGCGACCCGTGGCCGCGGGGTTCATCGGTGACGCGTCTCCTGGGGTCGTGTCTGCCCAGTGGCTCAGTACGAGCGGCGGTGCGTCTGGAAGCAGTCGCTGCAGTACACCGGCTTGTCGCCGCTCGGCCGGAACGGGACCTGGGCCTCGCGACCGCAGCTCGAGCACGTGGCGGTGAACATCTCGCGGGGGCCGCGATCGTAGCCCCCGGAGCGCGCGCCACCCGAGTACCCGCCGCCGGCCGAGTAGCCGCCGCGCGAGCTGTCGCCGCGCGCCGCCTTCCGGCTCGCGCGGCAGGACGGACAGCGGCGCGGCTCGCTGAACTGCCGGTCAGCGTAGAACTGCTGCTCGGTCGCGCTGAACACGAACTCCTGGCCGCAGTCGGCGCAGGTCAGCGTCTTGTCGCTCTGCGAATACAACGAAGAACACTCCTTCTCGCGCGGCCTCAGCGAACCATCTCGCCGAGAACCGAGGAGAGGGAGTGATCGGAGCGGCCGCGTACTGCAACGGCGTCCATTTCGACGCACCGCGCACGATACCACCTGGCGGCAGCGCGCGAGGGGCAATCGCGCGCGCAGCCGAACCCGCGACACGCGGACAGATCAGGGACCAGCGACGCGCGGATGGATCAGGCGCCCTCGGCTCCTCCGGGCATCGCTCGGTCCCGTTCCATGCCGCCCTCCGGCGTGGCCCTTCCGCCTTCGGGCGCGACCCGCTCGAGGTCGATCGTCCGGACGCGGCGGGCAGATCCGGCAGCCGTCCGCACGAGCGCTGACGGGATCGCCGATCCGGCGAGGGCCTCGACGACGGCCGTCTCGCCGGCGTAGAGGCCCGTGCCCCTGATGCGCACCCGGTCGCCGACGGCGAAGGAACCTGCCCCGGCCCGCGCGGTCAGGTCGATCGAGACCACCGTGGGCCGCTGGATCGGCGTGTCCCGATTGGCGGCGCGCTGGCTCGTAGCGGTTCGGGCGGGAGGGTAGGACTGCTTTCGCTTTCGCACGCCTAACCGCGCCCCCGAGGCCGCTGCGTCTGCTCCTTGCGGGGCCTCGGCTCGTGTCCGGGGCGAGGCGGCCGCGGTTGCGTTCCGGGCGCCATGTCGGGCTTCCGGGCCTCGGGCCCGCGGGCCCTGGCTGCCTCCACCGACTGCGCGAATGCCTGGGCGGTCTCCGCCGGGAGGCTCCGCACCCACGCGCTCTCGATCTCTCGCATCCGGTCGGTCTGCGCGGCGCGCCGTTCGCGCGCCTGCAACGAGTGCTTCGACATGTGACTCCCTCTCGGGTCGCGCCGCGCCGGCCCGCATCCGATTGATCGGGTCGCGAAGCTCGGGCCGCACGAATCACCGATGCGCCCAAGGTACGCCCTTCCGGCTCTGAGCGCCCGCCATACGCTCCGGGCGGCCGCGCCTCTCCCGTGTCCGACCCGCTGGGCCGGGCTCGTTCCCGTGCTACTTGACCCGCGTCGTTCGAGGGCCGAACAGCACGAGGATCCTCGATCCATCCGCGTCGATCCTCGGAATGACGCGCACCTCCAGCCTGTGCCGTCGCGCGACATCGCCGAGCGCGACTGCGAGGGCCGACAGGCCGCGGACTCCCGCGGCGCTCACGTCGCGGACGTCCGCCTCGAGGCTCGAGGCGGAGGCGGAGTTGCCCAGCCACACGTCGAGGACGCCGCTCGACCCGGTCACCCGCAGGAGCGGGCCCCTCGCTTCTTCGGCGGCCGGCGCAGCCGTGACTGCGGGACCGACCAGGGGGTGGACCGAGGCAGCGCCGATGGAAGAAGTGGTCTCGGTGGTCACGGGGGACCTCCACTTGCTTCCCGAAAAGCAGCAGAACGCACGGTCACTTCGAGAAGGTGGACGACCACGCGGGGCTCCGCCGGAGCGACGGGCCCTGCGAGTGTAGCACGGTCGCTGCTCGATTCGATCGGCACTCGATTCGGTCGGCACGCCCGTCATTCGACGGGCGAACGCACCTCCGGCCGTCCGTCGGGCGCGGCGGGACTGCCGTCGGCGGGGACGACCGCGGACGTGCCGCGACGGCCCTCCCACGGCCCCTTCGGAGGCCACCTCGGTTCTTCCCGGAGTCACGCACGTTGTGCAATCGCTCCCGGAGGAGTACCGTGGGTACCAGCCACAGCTCGTGGCGCTTCGCGTGGTCGATCCCCCCCTTCTCGAACAGACCGTGCGTGGTGTTTGGTTCGGGAAGAGGAAAGGGTCTGACATGACCACAGGTACCATCAAGAAGCTCGTCAGCGAGCGCGGCTTCGGCTTCATCGCCGCCGAGGACGGGAAGGAATACTTCTTCCATCGCGGCGGTCTCGAGGCTCCCCTGGACTTCGACCGCCTGGCCGGCGGCGAGCGCGTCTCGTTCGAAGTCGAGGCGAGCCCGAAGGGCCCGCGCGCCGTCAAGGTCAGCGAGGCGTAACTTCCGCTCGGCGGGATCCGTGCCGGTTGCTCCATGCGACCGACACGGATCCAGTTCGGTGTGCCCTGCCGGCCTGCGCCGCAGGCGAGGGTCCGCCGTGCCGTCCCGCGCGGGCAGCGCGAGCCATCTGCCCGGGGCGCTACGTCCCGTGCCCGATGCCGCGACCGCCCTGCCGCCTGATGAGAGGAGCTACGCGATTCTGCAGACGGCGTTTGTTTCCACCTACGCGCCGCACCGCTGCGGCATCGCCACGTTCACGTACGACCTCTCGATGTCGGTCGGCAGCAGGCAGATCGTTGCCCTTCATCCGGTTGGCGCGCAGGAGACCTACCCGCCCGAGGTTCGACACCGCGTCCGGCGCGACGTGCTCGCCGACTATCTTGCGGTGGCCGAGAGCCTGAACCGGTCGACGGTCGACGTCGTCTCGATCCAGCACGAGTACGGCATCTGGGGCGGACGGGACGGCGAATACGTCCTCGATTTCGTTCGCGCTCTGCGGATCCCCGTGGTCACGACGCTGCACACCGTGCTCCGCGATCCGACGCCGTCCCAACGCCGGATCCTCGTCCGACTCATCGCGATGTCGGCCAGGACGGTCGTGATGTCGCGTGCTGCCGCGTCGCTCCTCGCCGACGCATACGACGTCGATCCGGCTCGCGTCGAGATCGTGCCGCACGGCGTACCGGCCCTTCCCCTCGTCGACCCGGCCGTGGTCAAGCCACGCCTCGGACTGGACGGCCGGCTCGTGATCCTGAGCTTCGGCCTCCTCGGGCCCGGGAAGGGCTACGAGTCGGCGATCGCCGCCATGCCCGCGGTCGTCCGCCAGATCCCGTCGGCGCTGTACGTGATCCTCGGCGCCACGCACCCGGGGCTGCTGCTGCGCGAGGGTGAGGCATACCGCGAGAAGCTGCAGGCGACGGCAGCCGCGCTGGGCGTGACCGAGCACGTGAGGTTCGTCGACCGGTTCGTCAGCCGTGCCGAGCTCGGGACGTGGCTCGAAGCCGCCGACCTCTTCGTCACCCCGTATCCCAACCTCGACCAGATCGTCTCCGGGACGCTGTCGTATGCGATGGGCGCGGGCAAGGCGATCGTCTCGACGCCATACGCCTACGCACGCGAGCGGCTGGCCGACGGTCGCGGCGTCCTGGTGGCCCCAGGCTCGTCCGCGCTGCTCGCGGACGCATTCATCGACCTGCTTGGCGACCCCGTGCGTCGAGCGTCGATCGGCAGGCGAGCCTACGAATACAGCCGGGGGATGGTCTGGCCCAGGATCGGTGCGGAGTATCGCCGCGTCCTCGAGCAGGCCACGCTGCCACGGCCGGCCCTGCCGGTGACGCCGTCCGCCGTGCTGCCCGCGCACGTCGGGGTGCCGCGTGGCTGACAGGCCCGTCCACGCGATCCGGCGGGAGCACCTGGACGCGCTGACAGGCGAGCTCGGCATCTGGCAGCACGCCTCCGGTCCAACACCGAATCTGGCGTACGGGTACTGCACCGACGACGTGGCGCGAGCCCTGGTCGTGGACCTGCTGCATGCCCGGGAGCTTGGCTGGGCGGCGATCAGCGGGAGCGCGTGGCGTTCGCTTCGATTCCTGCGCGCCGCGTTCGATCGGGACGACGCGTGGTTCCGCAACTTCCGGAGCCGTGACGGTTCGTGGAGCCGCGAACGCGGATCCGAGGACTGCCAGGGCCGCGCGCTGCTCGCGCTCGCCTCTGCTGCCGGTGCAACCGGAGATGGCCGATTCGCCGACGTCGCCCGCGAGCTCCTCGCCGAGGCGATGCCCGCGGCCGGGCGGCTCCGCGCGCTGCGGGCGATATCCTCTGCCCTCATCGCCTGCGACCTCGCGCTCGACGCGCGTTCGCTCCCGTGGGGCCTTCGCGCCCAGATCGTGGCCCGGTTCGAGCAGCTGGCGGCGGCACTCCGGGACGGGTTCGTGGCCGTGGACGTCGCCTCGGACTGGCCCTGGCCGGAGCCGGTGCTGACGTACGAGAACGCGCTGCTTCCGCGAGCCCTGCTCGTGGCCGGTCGCCGGCTCGATGACGAGGCACTCCGACGAGCCGGTCGCGGCGTCCTGGCGTGGCTGCTTCGCGTGCAGACGACGGCCGGTGGGGCGTTCTCGCCGATCGGCAGCGATGCCTGGTGGCGGCGAGGCGGCGACACGCGCAGCCGCTTCGACCAGCAACCGATCGAGGCGACCTCGACCATCCTCGCCTGCGAGGAGGCGTTCCGGCAGTCCGGCGACAGGGCCGGTCTCGTCGCGATCGAGTCGGCCTTCGCGTGGCTCCTGGGCGCGAACGACCTCGGGATTCCCGTGGCGGTGGTCGAGACGGGCGGCTGCCACGACGCGCTGACCCCTCTCGGAGTCAACCTCAACCAGGGGGCCGAATCGACGCTCATGTGGCTCACCGCGCTCGAGCACGTGCGACGGCTGCGCCGCGAGTCGGGCGTGCGGCCGCAGTACCAGAGGCCGCGGTCGGTCGCCGCGGTCGCGGCGGGAGGCCGTTCATGAACACCGGCGACGAAACGCAGCTCTTCCACCGCCACCCCGGGAACCCGATCATCACGGCGGCGTCGCTCCCCTACCCCGCGAACGCCGTCTTCAACGCCGGTGTCGGTCGCGTGGGCGACGACACGATCCTCCTGCTGCGCGTCGAGGACCTGCGCGGCATCTCCCATCTCCAGGTGGCCCGGAGCGCCGACGGCGAATCCGGGTGGCGGTTCGATCCCGCCCCGCTGCTCGCCCCCGCGCTCGACCGCCATCCCGAGGAGGTCTGGGGCTGTGAGGACCCCCGCCTGACATGGCTGCCGGAGCTGGACGAATGGGCGATCGCGTACACGGCGTACAGCCGGCGGGGTCCGCTCGTCTCCCTCGCGATGAGCACCGACTTCACCGAGGTTCGCCGGCTCGGTCCGATCATGCCGCCGGAGGACAAGGACGCCTCCCTCTTTCCGCGCCGGTTCGACGGCCGCTGGGCGATGATCCACCGGCCATCACCCCTTCGCGGAAACGCGCACATGTGGATGTCGTACTCGCCCGACCTCCGGCACTGGGGCGACCACAGCCTGCTCCTCGAAGCACGCGACGGAGCCTGGTGGGATGCGGGCAAGATCGGCCTCGGGCCGCCGCCCCTCGAGACGCGCGAGGGCTGGCTCGTCTGCTACCACGGGGTCCACACGACGGCGGCCGGGCCGATCTACCGGCTTGGCCTCGCCCTCCTCGATCTCGAAGACCCGAGGGTCGTCCTTCGGCGAACCGACGAGTGGATCTTCGGGCCGACGGCGCCCTACGAACGGGTCGGCGACGTGAACATGGTCGTCTTTCCGACGGGGTGGGCGCACGACCCTGCCACGGACCAGCTCTCGCTCTACTACGGGGCCGGGGACTCCGTGGTGGCTCTCGCGACCGCGCGGCTCGACGAGGTCCTCGACTGTGTGATGGCTGCACCCGAGCCGCAGCACCGCCAGCGCGCGAACGGCGACGCCTCGTAGGCGCGGGCTCGGTCAATCCACCAGCGAATTGCCCAGTCGGTCGAGGCGAGGGTCCAGCGGCCGAGCTGCTCGATGCCACCCGGATGGCCCGCGAGATCACTCGCGTCGCGGGCTCCCAGCGCTGAGCGGGCTCGGGTGCCTGGGCTGGTAGATCGCGATGTCGGTGCCGCCGGGCAGGGATAGGG
>JAKAAV010000019.1 GCA_021802185.1 Chloroflexota bacterium
GCGCCGAGCCGGATGCCGAAGGCTTCCACGCGCGCCCGCACGAAGGCCGCGAAGCTCGCGGAACCCATCAGCCGGCCGTACAGGTCCGCGGGTCCGATCGCGACGACCTGGTACGGCGGCTGGAGGTACGCGCCGTTGAGCAGGATCGAGGAGCCGACGTCGGTGACGCCGCTCGTCGCGGTCACCCGCTCGCCGTTCACCGCGATCGCCTCCGCGCCGTCGAGCCAGAGCTCGTCCGTGACGGCGCGGAGGTCCGCCGCGCTGACCAGGTAGTCGGCCGGAGCGGCGTCGGGCGGCACCGGCTGCGTCGAGTCCTCGAGCTGCACGACGACCCCGGGCCCCTCGAGATCGACGAGCCCGGCCGCGAGGCGAGCGCGCTGCAGCTCGTCGTTCAGCTCGGTGACGAGCGCGTCGTTGCCCGCCGACGCCGCCTCGAGCTGCTCCACCTGCGAACGCAGCTGCAGGATCTGCGACTTCAGTGCGTCCTGCTCGCGCTGCAGCTCGGTCGCCGTCTCGACGAGCGGTGGCCGTTCCTGGGTCGTGTATCGGACGCGCGAGGGTTCCGCGGCCGCCTGCGCCGTCATGAGGAACCCGAGCACGAGCAGCGCCGCGCCGAGGGTGAGCTGCCAGCTCGGCACCGCGCGGAGACGCCGCAACACGCGCCTCATCCGGTCTCGCCCGTCGTCTCGCCCGCCGTGGGTGCCGCGTCGTTCGCTGGCCCGCCGTGCGGTTCGCCCCGCAGCGTGAGGGGGCGACGGATCCGGGGGCGCCGGCGCCGGAGCGCCGCGATCGCGGCCCCGAGTCCGGCCAACGTGATCCCGGACACGGGCGCCGCCGACGGCACGGCCGGCCATCCGGGCGGCACCGGGCCAGGTGGCGCGGGGCGCGGACCGTACGCGGCGGGCGACGTCGCGCCGATCGAGGACAGCCAGGCGGCCTCGAAGGCCGCTGCCGAGGTGTGCGTCGCCGCCTGGAACGCCTCGTCGTCGGTCGATCCGCGTGCGTAGGCGGCGAGCAGCGTCCGGAGCGCCGGCTGGCCGTACGTCCGGAGGAAATAGCCGACCGCCGAAACCGCCTCGGCGTAGGACAGGACGAAGGGGTCGGTCGTCGACGGAAACGCGTCGGTCAGCCCGTCGAGGGGGACGATCATGCCGGCCGCGATGCCCTGCCGCAGGTCCGCGTTCCGCGGCCCGACCCCTTCCGAGTAGTACACCGCACAGCCCTCGTCGAGCCACAGCGGGGGAGCGTGGTAGGGGTTGTTCGTCGCGACCTCGAAGACGTGATGCGTGATCTCGTGCGCGATCTCCTCGTCCGGCCAGGTCGACGAGACGTCGGACGGGAGGATCGTCCCGAACGCCGTATGCGTGTCGAGGATGTAGACGCCCGCCGCGTCCGCATTCGCGCCGCCTCCCACCGCGTCGAAGAACGGCTGCGACGCGCCGTATGCGAAGAAGTCGACATGCGGGACGACGGCGAGGCCGATCGCAGCGGACGCGCGCGTGACCGCGGCCTCGGCGGCGTTCAGCCAGCCCTGCGCCTGGCCGCGCGTGTACCCGTACCAGTGCAGCGTCACGGTTCGCCCGGAGAGTGTCTGCCACGCAAACCGCCGGTCGACGACCGTGGCGGTCCCGGTCGGGCTCTCGGCCACCGTCCCGTCGGGAAGCGTCACGCGGACCGCGAACCGGTACACGGTGTTCACCGACCCCGTGTCGGGCTGCGAGACCCTCACCTGCCACGCGCCGCCCGGCGCCGCGAACGGCGTCACCTCCTCGACGGTCGTCCCCGCGACGAATGGAGCCGTGACGAGCAGCTCGACACGCGCCGGTCGGACGGCCGAGGTGAACGTGTCCCGGAACACGAGAGGCTGCAGGAGCACGGCGGTGGCCGTTGGAGGATCGAACGCGACGCCTGCGGCCGCAACAGGCGCCGTCCCGATGCGGAGCGTGAGCCCGGCGGCGAGCGCGATCGCCGCCGCGAAGATGACGATGCGTGACCGTGGGGATCGCGATCCAGACCGCGCCGCGTGCGTCATGGCGCCCACGCCAGCCCCGCGAATCGCGGCGTGCCGAGACCGTTGGTCGTCGCGCCGAGCAGTCCCGTCCGCGCGAGCGCCCATGATGCCGCCCCGTGCGACCCCCAGGCGGCATAGCTGACCGGCACGACGGGGACCTGGCTCTGCAGGATCGACTGCGCGGATGCGTACGCCGCCTCCGCCGCCGCGGCCGTCTTCGCGCGTCCCGCGGCGTCGAGCGCCGCCGCGTATGCCGGACTGTCCCAGCCGCCGAAGTTCGAGGTGGCGCCAGGCCGGAGCAGCATCCCGAGGAAGTCCTCCTGCGCCGGGAAGTCGGCGACCCAGGACATGCTCCACATGTCCGGTGTCCGACCGACGAGCACGGCCGCGTACGCGTCGGTCTGCTCGATCTCGAGGCGCACCGAGACGCCCAGGTTCTGCTTCAGCTGGTCGACCACTGCCTCGTCGTAGGCCGTGCCGTCGCTCACGAGCGTGACCGTGGAGAGGCCGCGCCCACCCGGATGGCCGGACGCGGCCAGCGCCGCGCGGGCGGCAGCCGGGTCGAAGGCTGGCAGGTAGTCGGTCGTGGAGCGTCCGGGGATGCCCGGCGGCACCAACGAGGTGGCCACCGCATCGGGTCCGTCGGCGAGCAGCGCGATCCTGCGCCAGTCCACGGCCTCGGCGAACGCGAGGCGCACGCGCAGGTCGTCGAACGGCGGTCGGCGCGTGTCGAAGCCGTAGTACGTCACCGTGAGTGACGGCTCCTCGCGCAGCTGGGGCCCGAGCTGGCGGTCGTAGCGAACCCACAGCGCGTCCGCCTCATCGAGCGGCACGTAGTCGACGGCGCCCGCGTTGAACGCTTCGACGACGCTCCGCCCACCGAGGTCCGTCACGACCGTCACGGTTCCGATCGCCGGGGTGCCGGCCCAGTACCGCGCGTTCGCCCGCAGCGTGATCGACGACGGTCCCTCGGCTGTCACGACGTACGCGCCCGAGCCGACGAACGCGGGCGGGACCGTGGTCACGTCGAGCGTCCGGGCCTCCGCGGGCGGCACGACCGCGAGGACCGGGTTCGCGGCGACGGACGGGAACCACGATGCCGGCGTGACGAGGCGGACGACGACCGTGTCGCCGCTCGCCGAGACCCCGACACCGGACCTGCTGCCCCTTCCCTCGCGGTAGGCGGTGGCTCCCTGGACGTCGTCGAGGATCGACGCGAGGGGCGCGGCCAGCCGTGGGTCGAGAACGTGGAGCCAGCTCGAGACGACGTCCGAGGCGGTGATCGGCGTGCCGTCCGAGAACGTGATGCCGGACCGCAGGTGGAACGCGATCGTCAGGCCGTCCCGGGAAACCGTCCACGAGTCGGCCAGTGCGGGGCGGACGGACAGCGAGGCGTCGCACGCGGTCAGGCCCTCGAACAGCTGGGCCAGCAGCGACGCGGTCCCGGTGTCTCCCTGGCGCGCGGGATCATACGTGGCCGGGAGCCAGCCGAAGACGCGGACGGTCCCGGCCGCGTGGGTGACTGGTGCCGGCGACGCGCTCGAGACGTTTCGCCCGAGGTCCAGCGCGGTCGCGGGGCCGAGCAGCCCGACGAGGACGAGCGCGACCAGGAACGCGGCAAGGGCCTTCCGCCGGCGGGACGGCAGAGACGGAGGCGGAATCTGCGGGGGCCAGTCCTCGAGCGGCTCACCCCCCGGCACGGGCGATGGATCCCGCGCGTCCCACGAGTCATCGTTGCGCGAGCCGTCGTCCATGACCTCGAGTCTAGCCGCGGGGAGCGCGGCTTCGCGGGCCGCCGTCGAGCCCCCGGGAGCATCGTGCCACCGGCTGCCACCATCCGGTCACGGGCGTCCCGAAGCTCGGAGGTGTGAACCCGCCCTGTCGTCCCACGGATCGAGCCCCGTCCGCCCTGCGTGGACCGGCACGACGCTGAGCACCTCGATTCGCGCCGGTCAGCCTCGCAATCTCGACGGCGTAGCCGAGGGCGCGGACTGCCAGCTCGCTGCCGTGGTGGGCGCGCAGCATCCTCTCGCGCCACATGGCCGCATGCCTATTCCCACCGGAAGAACCGAGCGGAGATCGCCAGGCAGACGACCAGCCAGGCGGCCAGGACCCCCATCCCGACGCCGAGCGGGACGAACGGCGACCCGCCGACCATCACCTGCCGCAGTCCGTCGCCGAGGTACGTGAGCGGCAGCAGTCGGGCAATGCTCCTCATCCATTCCGGCATGACCTCGATCGGGAAGAAGATCCCCGACAGGAACATCATGAGCACCTGGGCCACCTGGGTGACGCCATTCGCCGCCTCTTCGGTTCGGGCGAACGATGCGATGACGTAGCCGAGCGCCGTGAACATCAGCGCGCCCAGTGCGACGATCCCGGCGATCAGCGCCCAGTTGCCCGTGATGCGGACGTGGAACCCGACGAGGCCGATGGCCAGGATGATCGCGGTCTGGACGGCGGCGATCACGAGGCGGAGGAGCACGTTTGAACCGACCAGGGTCCAGCGCGGGAGCGGCGTGGCGCCGATCCGCTTGAGGATCAGCTTCTCGCGCTGCTGCACGAGCGGGATCGCGGCGAAGATGCCGAGCTGCATGATCGCCATGGCGAGGATGCTCGGCACGTAGTACGTCGCGCCGCTTGCGATGGCCGTGCCGGCGATCGGCCTGACGGCAACGGACAGGAGCGGCGGCCGGCCCGAGATGGCCTGGTTCACGCCCGTCGTCACGCCGTCGACGATCTGCTCGATGGCCTGTGCCGTCGAGGTATGGGTGGGGTCCGTGTACAGCGTCAGCGAGACCGACCCGGTCGTGCCGCCGTCCCCGCGCGCCTTCCCCACGGCGGCACCGTACCCGGCCGGCACGACGATCACCGCGTCGAGCTGTCCCTGGCGGGTCTGCGCCATGGCCGACGCGTCGCTCATCGGCGTGAGCGTCAGCACCCCCGTCCGCGCGAAGGCCTTCTCCAGGCCGGCCGACGACGCCGTGTGGTCCAGGTCCACCCAGCCCACCCGGAAGCTCGCCGTGCCCGTCCCGCCGAAGAGCGTCCCGAAGAGGAGCACGAAGATCACCGGGAACGCGATGGTCCAGAAGAGCGCCGCACGGTCCCGGACGAAGCTCTTGAGATTGGCGATCGTGAGCGCGAGCAGAGCCTCCACGGGGACCCCCCTTCAGTCGCGCAGCGCGCGGCCGGTGAGGTCGAGGAAGACGTCCTCGAGCGTGGCGCGCCGTACCCCCAGCTCCTCGGGAGTGGCGTCGAGCGTCTCTGCCGCGGCCAGGACGGCGCCGATCGTCGCCGCGACGTTCGACGTGTACAGGTGCACCTCGCCGCCCTCGAGGACGACGCGGTCCACGCCGGGAAACGCGCGCATGCTGGCGGCATCGAGGCCCGCGATCGCCGTGAAGTGGACCGCGCGCTCGCGAAAGCGCCGGTTCACGAGCTCGGTGACGTTCCCGAGCTCCAGGATCCGACCGCGATCCATGATCGCGAGGCGGTCGCAGAGCGCCTCGGCTTCCTCCATGTAGTGCGTCGTCAGAAGGACGGATCGGCCCTCCGCCCGGAGCCCCCTGACGACCTCCCAGAGCGACCGCCTGGCGGCGGGATCGAGCCCGGTCGTCGGCTCGTCGAGGAAGACGAGCTCGGGGTCGTTGACGAGCGCCAGCGCGACCGACAACCGTTGCTGCTGCCCACCCGACAACGTCCGCGTCTGAGCGTCGCGCTTCTCCTCGAGGCCGAGCGCGCCGAGCAGTCGGCGCGCGTCGAGACGACGCGGGAAGAAGCGGCCGAACAGGTCGATGAGCTCGCCCACCGTCAGGTAGGGGTACAGGGATGCCGTCTGGAGCTGGACGCCGATGCGCGACTTGACGCGTCGCGCATCCCGTCGGGGATCGAGACCGAGGACGCGGACGGTTCCCGCGTCGAGACTGCGGATGCCCTCGAGGATCTCGATCGTGGTCGTCTTGCCGGCACCGTTCGGGCCGAGCAGCCCGAACACCTCACCGGCGCGAACCTCGAAGCTCGCGCCCGCGACCGCCTCGAGGTCGCCATAGCGCTTGCGCAGGTCCCTGCACTCGACGACTCGGGCTTCCGCTGTTCTGGACTCCGTCATCCGCCACTCGCGCGCCCGGTCGAGGTCCACCGTGATGGCGGGGCACCGGACCCGGCGCGACGATACTCCAGCGGCGACCCGGTTCGTGTCGGGTTCGCGTCGGGCGCCCCTGGGTGCTGGACCGGGCCCTTCGCACTGGCGGAGCGATCCCCAGTCGGACGCGGTGTTCGGGAGCGCGGTTGCGACGACGTCGAACGCCGCCCCACGCGTCGTCGTGCCGGCGCGTCGACCCGGCCCTGATCCGCGCGTCCGAACGTTCATTCCGCGTCTCGGGACCTCCGAGCCGCCGATCGCGCGCGCTACAGTCGGACGATGGACTCACCGGCCATCCGCACTCGTCCACGCTTCGGGCTGATGTACCTGCAGGCGGCGCCGTTCGAGGACGTCGTCGAACGCGTCCGGCTGGGCGAAGCGATGGGTTTCGACAGCCTCTGGGTCGCGGACCATATGACGGGCCAGTACCCCGGCCTCGTCTCGTTCGAGGCCTGGGCCCTGCTGGGCGCCCTCGCGATGTCGACGACACGCGCGCGGCTCGGGACGCTCGTCACCCCGATCACGTTCCGCCACCCCTCGCTGCTCGCGATGTCGGCCACGACGGTCGACCACGCGTCCGGTGGACGGCTCGAGATCGGGCTCGGGATCGGCGGGGCTCCCGTCGACACGACGGTGGTCGGGGCGGAGGACTGGCCGGGGCCCGAACGGGTCGCCCGCCTCGAGGAGCAGGTCGATCTTCTCGACAGGCTGCTGCGCGGCGAGACGGTCGAGCGGCACGAGGGTCGCTACCCGACGGATGGCGCCGTCGTGACACCGCCACTCCAGCGGCCCCGCCCACCGCTCGTCATCGCCGCCGACGGACCCAGGCTCATCGACCTCGCGGCACGCAGGGCGGACGCGTGGAACACGCTCGGTGGCCAGCCGATGCGCGGCGCAGGCGCCGGTGAGGTCTCGCTCACCGAGGCGCTCGACTCCACGCGAAGGCGCGTCCGGCTCCTCGACGAGGCATGCGAGCGCGCGGGGCGCGATCGCGGAAGCATCCGACGGATGCTCCTCGCATATCGCGTGAGCCCGGAGCTGTTCCTGTCGGCCGACGCGTTCGCTGAGTACGTCGGCCGGTATCGCGACCTCGGCATGGACGAGTTCGTCTTCTACTGGCCGTTCGACCTCCGCACGTTCGGGCGCGTCCGTGCATACGAATCGGGCCTCGAGCGAATCGCGGCTGACGTGATCCCCTCGCTCCGAGGACGGGCCTGAGCACGGCGCCGAGATCCTCGAGCGTGCCACATGCAGAGGCGCGTGCTGCCCTCGATGTCCGTGACGAGGATCGTCACGGTACGGTCGTGGGCGTGGGCGCCAGACGCGGCGGCGGTGTTTGCGGGCGATGCCGGGCTCGGGGACGCGAGCTCATCGATGTGCGCAGTATTCTCCTCGAACGCCGCGTGATTGTTGATAACCCACTGGAAAAGGCCCGCGGCGCCCCTTACATTGCCCGCCAATCGGGAGGGGTGGCGGGCTCCTGCGAAGGGGTCCCACCGGCACGGCGTCCCAGGTGCGGTCGCCCGCTTCGTGCCGGATGCCAATGGCGAGACCGACCCAGGTCCGAGAAAGCGGGGGCGTTCGATGGCGATGTTCGTCGTGTTGGGCAAGTTCACTGAGGAGGGGGCCAAGAACATCCAGAACCTGCGCCAGGGCACCGAGCGGAACATGGCGCGAGCGCAGAGTCTGGGTATCAAGGTCCACGGTTGGTACCTGACACAGGGACATTACGACGTGGTGGTGATCGCGGAAGCACCGGATGCCGAGACCTACCTGGCGCAGGCGGCCGCGGTCACAGGCAGCGGCTTCATACGCACCGAGACGCTCCGTGCCTTCACTCTTGACGAAGCCGAGCAGGCGCTCAAGAGAGCCGGCGGGGCGTAGCAGGCCACCCCGATCTGAAGTCTGATCTGAAGCAATGCACTCCGCACGGCCCTCCAGATCCGCACGGAGGAGCGGATAGACCTCCAGGGAAGCCAGGCACGACCCCATGGACGAGGCTCCGGTGATTCGCCCGGTACCGTTCCAGCGCGCCAGCCTTGGTCAGGCCGATGCACCCGACGGATGGGGCGCAGCAGGCGCTCAGACCACGAGCCACGCTCATGCCGGAGACCCTCCCCATCGCGAGGGACGCGCGGGGCCCGGGAGGTCCGCAGCGGCGCCCGGGGCTCGAAGTGGCTCCGGATTCGTCGGACGGTCCCGGGAGCTCGAGGCGCTGCGCGACCTCGGAGCGGTCGCAACGAGCGGGGGGGTCGCGGGCGCCATCCTGATCTCCGAGCCCGGGCTGGGCAAGTCGCGCCTCCTCGCGGAAGCCGTCCCGAAGCTCGGACTTCCGGTGCTGCGTGTCCAGGGATACGAGCCGGGCCGCGACATCGCGCTCGCGGCGGCAGGTGGGCTCCTCCGAGCACTGTCCCGCGCCCCGACGGCAGGCCGCCGGCTCGATGACCTGCTCGTCGGCGAGGCCGCCACGTCCGACGCGCTCGGGGCGATCCAGCTGTTCGAGGTTGCATTCCGCTGCCTCACCGAGCTCCGCCCTCTCGCCATCGTCGCCGACGACCTGCAATGGGCCGACGCCCAGACGCTGGCCCTGCTGCAGTACCTCGTCACCGCGGCCCGGGCGGAGCGCGTGGGGCTGCTCCTCCTGTGCGCCAGCCGCCCGTCGGAGACGCTCGAGCCGTTCGCCGAGAGACTCCATGACCTGCTGGCGACCGACTCCTTCGAGCGCATCGAGCTCAGCCCTCTCGAGCACGACGAGGGGATGGAGCTCGCGAACCTGCTCGCGCCCGGTCTGGCCCACGCCGCCAGGGAAGAGCTCTGGCGAAGGGCACTCGGCTCGCCGTTCTGGCTCGCAGCCCTGGTGAGCTCGAGCGGCGGCGGGACGGACCCGAGGCAGCTGCTCCGCAACCGGTACGCGGGCCTCGAGGCCGATGCCGGCCACCTCTTCGCCCTGCTGGTGGTGGCGGGCGAGCCACTGACGGTCACGGACCTGGCAGACATGCTCGGATGGCCCGAGGAGCGCACGCGCCTGGCGGGCCGCAGCCTCGTCAACCGCGGGCTCGGACTCATGAACGGCTCGCTTCGGGTTGCCCACGACCTCATCCGCGAGTCGGCGATCAACGAACTGCCGGAGGCCGAGCGCCGCGGCCTGCACCGTCGGCTCGCCGAGTGGCTCGAAGGCTCCGACAACGAGGACGTGCGCGCGCTGTCACATGCGCTGGAGCACCGAGTCGCGGCCGGGTTGCCGGCCGGCGAGGTGGCGCTGCGCATCGCCGGCTCTCCGCAGCGGCGGCTGATCGGTGCGGAGGGTCTCTCGACGCTCGCGGGCAGCGCGGACGCTGCCTCGGGCAGCGGAGGGGTGTCCCTGCGTCGGGCCGTCGCGCGGCTGGCCAGCGAGCTTGGTCAATGGGACGTGGCCATCACGCGCTGGGGCGAGCTTGCAGACCGCCTCCCGGGCGAGGCCGAGCGCGCCGAGGCTGCGCTCGCCGCCGCGACGGCGGCCTTCCGGCTCGGGAGATCAGTCGACGTCCACGCGTTTGCCCGCCGTGCCAGAGCAGCCGCCCGGGCAGACCCGCGGATCGCGATCGAAGCCGACTGCCGCGATGCCCAGGCCTTCAACTGGCTCGAGGGTCGCCCCGCTGACGCCCAGCCACTCGTGGACCGCGCGACCGGAGCGGCCGAGGCGCTCGTCGAGCGGGTGGGCGGCGTGGCAGCCCTCGACGACGCAGCCTGCGACACCTACGTCAGGGCGATGCGCGCGAAGCTCGACGCGGCCATCCGCCGGGCGGATGCCGAGACGGTCGCCGGCTGCGCCGACCTGATCCAGCGGGCCGCCCGCGATCCTGCCGAGGTGCTCGCGGCAGCCTCAGATGCGATCTTCTCGATGCTCCAGTTCGAGGGCCTGCCCGGACCCGCCGAGCCGCGGGCGCGCCGGGCGCTCGAGGAGGCGCGGCGTCTCGCGTTGCCGAGCCTGGAAGTCGAGGCGA
The DNA here is from genome assembly GCA_021802185.1 of Chloroflexota bacterium. Taxonomy (GTDB): domain Bacteria; phylum Chloroflexota; class Limnocylindria; order Limnocylindrales; family CSP1-4; genus JAJYNJ01. Next base: position 10,136 of record JAKAAV010000019.1, read on the forward strand.
CCCACTGGGTGGCGTGGATCGCCCAGCACCGAGGACGGCTTGACGAGGCGTCCCGGCTGATGCAGCAGATGACCGTGCTCGCCGACCGAGTGGGGCCCCCGCGCCGGTTCACCCGGGCGCAACTGCGCGCTGTCGCGCACAGCGTCGAGGCGAGTCGGGGCGACTGGCGGGGCGCGATCGCGGGGGTCGAGCGGGCAATCGCGGCCGAGCCCGATCCCCACTTCCGGCTCGTCATCCGCATGCTCCACGTCTGGCTGCTCGGCCGGTTCGGCGTGCCGGGGTCGACCCGCCTGAAGGCCGTGCTGGACGGATTCGAGCCGGACATCGAGGCCGCCGGCTGCGGACGGTGCCGCTGGGAATCGGTGCTGCACATGGCCGAGGCCGCGGCGCGCCTCGGCAGCGTAGACCTCGCCGAGTCGCTGCTACGCGAGTGGGACGCAGGGCAGCCTCGGCCGCGGCCGGGTCCGGCAGCGCGTCGCGCCTACGCGGGCGCGCTCGTTGCCGCGTGGCGCGACCCGGAGGTCGGCCTGCCGTTGTTCGACCGGGCGACCGAGCTCGCCGCGGCGGCGGGGCACGACCTCATGCGGCTCTGGATCGACCTCGACCGAGCCGTCGCCCTGGCCCGCATCGACCGCGACCGCGCGGTGATCGCGCTCCAGGGAGTTGCCCGCGACGCCGAGGCGATGGGAGCGGCGAGCGAGCGCCTGCTCGCCATGCGCGAGCTTCGAGTGCTGGGCGTCCGCACGTGGCGGCGCGGCCGAACGGCGGAGGCGGGCCAGCTCACCGGCCGCGAGCGCGAGATCGCCGAGCTGGTCGCCGCGGGAGCCAGCAACCCCGAGATCGCCCAGACGCTGTTCGTGTCGCGGAAGACCGTGGAGCGACACGTCTCGAACATCCTCGCCAGGCTCGGCGCTCGGAATCGCGCTGAGCTCGCGACCCGGCTGGCGCGGAAAGACGAGGGAGTTGCCCGATGATCGCGGGTCCCGCGTCCCCCAGCATGCCGTCCGATGGGGCTGCTGGTGGTGCTCGTACCCGCCGATCGCGATGACCTGACGCTCGGCCCGCCCGCCGTCGAGGCGCTCGCCCGTCTCGGGGTGACCAGCGTCGCACTGGCGCGCGACGATCGAACCGCGGCCATCATCCTGGAGGGCTGGGCGTTCGATCCCGGTCGCCCGCACGCGGCACTGGCCGCACTCGGAACGACCCCGGGCGAGGCGCAGACGCTGCAGCCGATCGTGCAGATGGCGGTCACGGCCGCCGCGTCCAAGGGAGGAGTGCTCGAATGAAGCGGATCGTCCTGCCACTGGCGCTCATCGCCACCCTGGCCTTTGCGGGCACTGCTGCGGCGGCCCCGTCCGTGACGCCCACCGGGTGGACCGGGGCCTGCAACATGATCAACGAGAACGCCCTGCCCGGGATGTGGAACGCGATGACCCACGATAACCCGAATGGCAGCGACGGCATGTGGGGCGCCGTGTACCACACGACCGGCAACACGCCGCAGGAAGGCTGCAAGTAGGAGACAGGAGCTGAGCCATGCGAGGAGTCGATTGCGTCGCACCGAACTGTGCACACCTCCATGCCGAGAGCGACGAGGAGCTCGTCCGGGAGGCGATGCGTCACGCGCATGAGATCCATCCGGAGATGGATTTCCCGGAGTCTGCTGCGCGCGAGTTCGTGCGGGCGGGCGCCTACGACGACCATGCGCATGCGGGGATCGAGTCCCGGAATCCGGTCTAATCGCGGGGGGCTGCGGTCCATCGCGGTCCAGCTGCCATGCCGATCGAATGCTGGACCGCCGCTCCGGGCGTCGCAGCCCTGGGGTCCGAGCTTGGTCCGACACCCCCCAACGACCACCGATTCGGGCAGGAACAAGCGCTGCCGGCCCAGATTCGCTCGCGTGGGCCGCGCGGGCGGTACCACCTGGCGAGCGTGCAGGTAGTTGAGGGAGCGCTGCTCCCGACAACCGGCGCGTCGACTGACGATGTTCGTCGGGCGGGGCTAGATCAGTGGGGCTACCGGGGCTCGCCGCCGGGAGCCGGCTCGAGTTGCCAGTCCGCAGCCGTGCCGGGCACGGTGAGAGCGAACAGCGCCCTCAACTTGGCCTCGTATTGGGCGTCCTTGCGCGCCGAACTGATGCGGGCGTTGATCTCGTCGATGTTGGCGTAGTCGGCCTCGAGGAAGGCTTCACCGAAGGGGCCCATCGCGGGGACCCAGACCCGATACTCCCGCATGCCCACCCGTGGCGCGTCCTCGTTGTGGACCTTGAGCGCCGCGCGAAACGCCATCCATTCGCCGAACGCGACCTGACAGCGGACCCAATGACGAGCCATACCCCGACCTCTCGCAGGCCTGGGCGGGCGGGGCTCGCCAGTGGCTCGACGCGGTCCAGGCGACCGGGACGCGGGCCGCGCGTCAATGCCTCCCGTCGGTCGAGTCAGCCTGCGCCAAGTGGCCCCCCAG
>JAKAAV010000020.1 GCA_021802185.1 Chloroflexota bacterium
GGTCCATCGCGAGCTCGCCGAGGCGACGCGACGGCACCTCGCTCATCCCTGAGGCCCGCAGCTCCGCCTCGATCGACTCGGCCGCGACCTCCGCCGCGCGGTCCGGGACGGGACGACGCGTCAGCGCCTTCTGCAGGCCGGCCGCGAGCTTCTCGCGGTCGAACTCCTCGCGGCTGCCGTCGCGCTTGACGACGACGAGCCGTGGCGCCTCGACTCGCTCATGGGTCGTGAACCGGCTCCCGCAGCGCGCGCACTCACGGCGACGGCGGATCGTCGTCCCGTCGTCCAGGTCGCGCGAGTCGATCACGCGCGTCTCTCGTTCGCCACAAGCCGGGCAGCGCATCGCGTCCTCGTGGTTGCCGCCACACGTACTCGCGTCCGGCGATCGAGCGTACCACCTGCGACGGCGCAGAGGCGACGCGCCGAGGCGACGCGTGCCGGCTCCTCGGTCGCCGCCGGCGCGACCGAGTCGAACCCCGAGGCGAGACCGCGGCCGATCCCCCTCGCCCGGCCCAGCGGGTCGTCAGACGCGGAACGTGCGCCAGTTCCGCGCGACCGCCTCGGCGGGTGCCAGCATCTCGTGGACGTGGCGCGCGAGCGCTTCGCGCGCGTGCAGGAGGTTCAGGTAGCCACGCTTGATCGAGATCTGCCATTCCGTCGACCGCGACCGTGCCCGAGGCCCGACGGCCACGTCGCAGCCGTGCTGCACCATCGCCAGTGCCCGCTGCGCATGGCGGATCTCGGACAGCATGCCGCGCCGGCTCTCTGCGTATGCCGGCGGCGCCACCAGCTCTTCGACGCGCGCGAGCTCGTCGTCGAGGCCCTGGATGACGGCGTCCAGCTCGTCGATGATCTCTCCGGGGTCGAGCTCGTGCCGTCGCACCGCGTCCACGCGCGCGAGCGCCGGCCCGAGCAGCCCGTCGACCCGCGCGCCGATCGCGGCAGCGTCCTGCTGGAACTGCTCGACGCGCCGTGTGGCGCGGAGCGCTCCGGTGGCCCGCTGGAGGAACAGCCCGACGGCACCGGCGACGATGGCGAAGAGCGCGATCGGGAGGATGATCCCCGGCTCCACGGCGTGCCTCTCAGCCGCCACGCCGTGCCCGCACCGCGGCGGAGACGCGCGGAAGAATCTCGAAGAGATCGCCGACGACCATGAGGTCGGCGAACTCGCCGATCGGCGCGTCCGGGTCCCGGTTGATCGCGACGATCGTGCCGGAGGTCTGCATCCCGACCTTGTGCTGGATGGCGCCGCTGATCCCGGCCGCCACGTAGAGGGACGGCTTGACGGTCTTGCCGGTCTGCCCGATCTGGTGTGCGTACCCGATCCAGCCTGCGTCGACGACCGCGCGGGTCGCCCCGACGACACCCCCCAGCGCCTCCGCCAGCTCCTCGACCACGGCGAACCCATCCGGCCCGCCGACGCCGCGTCCGCCGGCCACGATGATCGGCGCCTCCTCGATCGACACCACGGCCGAGGCCTCGGAGATCCGGTCGACGACACGGACGGCAGGCAGCGGTTCCACCGCCGCGGCACCGACGCGTTCGATCGCGCCGGGCTGCGCCGCTTCCTCGGCTGCCACCGCGCTCGGGCGCACGATGACGATCCCATGGTCGCCCGCCAGGTGGCTCTGCGTGACGAGCCGGCCTCCGAACACGCTCATCTCCGCCTGCGGGCCATCGCCCTGCCAGCGGACGCCCGCCGCGTTCACGAGCGCGCCCCAGTCCAGCATCGCCTGGAGCATGCCGGCCACGTCGCGGCCGTCGTTCGACGCCCCGACGAGCAGGAACGACGGCTGTCGGTCGCGTGCCAGCGCGGCGATCTGCTCTGCGATGGCGGCCGCAACGGGACGGTCGCCGGCGTCCACGTCCACGGCGAGCACGTCCGGGCCGTGAGCGGCGAGCGACTCGGCCGCGGCCGACGCGCCCGCGCCGACGAGAACGGAGCGCGCCGTGCGGCCGGACGCGGCGGCAAGCCCGGCGGCGAGCGTGGCGAGCTCGCGCGTCAGGCGGGTGGGCTGGCCGTCCGCGATCTCGCCGACCGCCCAGATCTCGCCCGCCATCACACGAGCCTCCGGGAGGCGAGGAACTCGACGATGCGCTCGGCGGCGACCTCGGGCGCCTCGCGGACCACTGTCGCGCCGCCCCTCGGCGGCGGCGGGGTCGCGCTGTCGACCTCCGTCTGCGAGGCCGCGGAACCGACGCTAGACGGCTCGACGCCGACGTCCGCCAGCGTCCAGCTCGCGATCTCCTTCTGGCGCGCCTGCATGATGCCGCGCAGCGACGGGTAGCGGGGCTCGCCGAGGAGCTGCGTGCCGGCGACGAACGCGGGCATCGGCGCCTCGATGACGTCGTACCCCGTCGCGCTGATGCGCCGGACGCGGACCGTTCCGGCACCGGGGTCGGGCTCGATGCGCGCGGCGTACGAGAGGTACGGCAGGCCCAGGCGGCTCGCGACGGCCGCACCGACGATCCCGCCCTGCCCGTCCGACGTGTCGGCTCCCGCGAACACGAGGTCGTACTCCAGCTTGCGGAGCGCGGCGGAAAGGACGAGACCCGTCGCGAGCGTGTCGCTGCCCGCGAGCGCGGGATCCTGCACGTGCACGGCGCGTGCGGCCCCCATCGCGAGCGCCTTGCGGATCGCCTCCATCGCCGGCGTCGGGCACATCGTCAGCGTCACCAGCTCGCCACCGTGCTGCTCGATGAGCTTCAGCCCGGCCTCGAGCACGTACTCGTCGTTGCCGTTCGCCTCGAGGCCGGCGGACCGGTCGACCCGCCACCCGTCGACGAGCTTCTCGTTCCCGACGACGGGGACGGCCTTGAGGAGCACGACGATCCGCACGCTATCGCCCCCGCTCGCGGTCGTGGTGGTTCATCGGCCTCGGTCCATCACTGCGCAGAGAGGAGCGCACGCGCGATCACGAGACGCTGGATCTGCTGGGTGCCCTCGTACAGCTGGGTGATCTTGGCGTCCCGCATCATCCGCTCGACCGGGTACTCCGTGATGTATCCGTAGCCGCCGAGGACCTGGACGGCGTCGGTCGTCACGGCCATCGCCGTGTCGCCCGCGAAGAGTTTACACATGGCCGCCCACCGCGAACCGTCCCGATCCCCGCGCTCGATCCGGTCGCAGGCCTCATACAGGAGCTGTCGGGCGGCCTCGGTGCGCGTCGCCATGTCCGCCAGCATGGCCTGCACCATCTGCTGCTCGCCGATCGGCTTGCCGAACTGGACGCGCTCCTTCGCGTAGGCGACCGCCGCGTCGGTCGCCCCCTGCGCGATCCCGACCGCCTGCGCGGCCACGCCGGGCCGGCTCCGGTCGAGCGTGCGCATCGCGATCCGGAACCCGTCGCCGACCGCCCCGACCCGGTTCGCGTCGGGGACCCGCACGCCGTCGAACACGAGCTCGGCCGTGGGCGAGCCGCGGATTCCCATCTTGTGCTCGAGCCGGGAGACCTCGAAGCCCGGCATCCCGCGCTCGACGTAGAAGCAGCTGAGGTCCCGATGCCTGCCCGCGTCCGGGTCCGTGACGGCGAACACGGCCACGAGGTCCGCGACGCTGCCGTGGCTGATGAACCGCTTCGTGCCGTCGATCCGCCAGCCGCCGTCATCGCGCACCGCGCGCGTCCGGATGCCCGCGGGATCGGACCCCGCGCCCGCCTCCGTCAGCGCGAACGCGTCGAGGAGCTCGCCCGAGGCGAGGCCCGGGATCCAGCGCCGCTTCTGCTCGTCGCTCCCGGCGAGCAGGAGCGGCAGCGAGCCGAGGGCCTGGACGGCGAGGATCAGCCCGCTCGTCGCGCAGACGCGGCTGACTTCCTCGATCATCAGGCAGTTCGTCAGGAGCGGCTCGCCGAGTCCGCCGTACTCCGTCGGGTAGCCCAGGGCGAACACGTCGTGGCGCGCGAGCAGCTCGACGACGTCACGCGGGAACTCCCCGCGCTCGTCGATCTCCGCCGCCCTCGGCGCGATCCGATCGCGGGCCAGCTCCCGCACGGCGTCCCGGAGCTCGACCTGCTCCGGCGTCAGGCGCTCGCTCATCCACTCACCTCCGGGCTTGCCGTGGCCGCCTCGCGGTGCGGGCTCGCATCGCCCACCTTCGCCGGGGGGCGCGACGACGCGAGGCTCGATGCGAGCAGCTCGGCGATGTCGATCGTCTGGACCTGCGGGGGCGCCGCGCCGGCGGCAACCGCGTCGGCGACCCCGTCGCGCATCATCACCAGGCAGAACGGGCAGGCGGTCGCGACCGTCGATGCCCCGGTCTCGAGGGCCTGGCGGGTCCGCTCGGCGTTGATCCGGATGCCGCGCCGCTCCTCCATCCACATGCGTCCGCCTCCGGCGCCGCAGCAGAAGCTCTGCCGCCCGTTGCGCTCCATCTCGCGCAGCTCGAGGTCGGGGACCGCCGCCAGGACGGCCCGGGGCTGCTCGATGACGCCGTTGTAGCGGGTCAGGTAGCAGGAGTCGTGGTAGGTCACGCTGCGCGGCGAGGCGGCGGCAGATGCGCCGGACGCACGATCCCCGGCTCCCGCCGCGTGCGTCGCGACGGCGACCGCGGGACCGCCGCCCTCGGCGCCCGCTGATCCACCTTCGACGCCGGCTCTCGCCTCCGCCCCGGCCGGCTCTGCGCGGGCCGCCGATGCGGGGCGCAGCCGTCCCTCGGCCACGAGCCCCGCGAGGTACGCGGAGTGATGCACCACCTCGAACCGGCCGCCGAACTGCGGGTATTCGTTCGCGATGGTGTTGAAGCAGTGCGGGCAGGCGGTGACGATCTTCGGTGGCGAGTAGCGGTTCAGGGTGTCGACGTTTGCCTGTGCCAGCATCTGGTAGACGTACTCGTTGCCCATCCGGCGTGCCGGGTCCCCCGAACAGCTCTCCTCCTGGCCGAGCACGGCGAACCGGACCCCGGACTCGTGGAGGCACGTCACCAGGGCCCGGGCCACCCGCCGATTCCGGTCGTCGAACGCGGCCGCGCACCCCACCCAGTAGAGGACGTCGATCGGGCCGGCCGCGGAACTCCCATCCGCGCCGCCCTCCGCGCCGCGTGCCATCACGTCGGCCGCGACCGGCACGTCGAACGACAGCCCCTTCGCCCAGTCGAGCCGCGCGGTCCGCGGCTGGCCCCACGGGTTGCCGTGGCGCTCCATGTTCGTGAACGCCGTCGTGGCCTCCTGCGGGAAACGGCTCTCCTCGAGCACGAGGTTGCGGCGCAGCCCGACGATCTTGTCGACGTGCTCGATCGTCACCGGGCATGCCTCGACGCATGCGCCGCACGTGACGCAGTCCCACACGGCGTCGTACGGGATGGCCGTGTCGACGATGGGGCGCGCGACGGCGCTCGCCACGAGCCCGGTGCCGGTGGCCGCGGAGGCGGAACCGTCCCCGGAGGGCACACTCGTGGCCGGGGATCCTCCGACGGCGACCGAGCCACCGTCGGCGGTGGGGCGGCCGGGCGCGTCCGACGGCCGGAGCCACGTGACGCGCGGCATCCCGGAGATGCGGGGCATCGCGGGCAGGATCGGCACGCCCTGCTCGGCGTCGACCGCCATCTGCCGGAGGCCCATGATGAACGTCTTGGGGTTCAGTGGCTTCCCCGTCGCCCATGCCGGGCACTGCGACTGGCACCGGCCGCACTCCGTGCACGTGAACCCGTCGAGCAGGTCCTTCCAGCCCAGGTCCGCGATCGTCCGCACCCCGAACGTCGCCGACTCCGACTCGAGGTCCATGCGCGGCAGCTCGCCACGCGGCGTCAGCTTCCGGAACGCCGTGTTGAAGAAGGCCGTCGCGATGTGCAGGTGCTTGGAACCAGGCAGGTACACGAGGAACGCGCAGACCAGCAGGATGTTGGCCCACCACGTGACGCCGAAGATCGCCTGCTGGGCGGACGGCGAAAGCGGCGCGGCCACGAGCCGGCCGAGCGGCCACGACACGAGCGTCGCAGCCTCGTACGGGTCGCCGTACCGGGCAAGCCGGAACGCCTCCGCGACGAGCTCCGTCGCGACGATGCCGCCGATCAGCACGAGCACGAGCAGCGCGTCGCGGGACAGCGTGAGACGCGCGGGCCGGGTCACGACGCGGCGGAACGCCGCGTAGACGATCGCGACGAGCACGGCGACCGCGAGCAGCTGCCCGGCCGCGACGACGATCCGCCAGATCCAGCCGTCGAGCGGCCAGGCGAGGACGGCTTCGACGAGGCCGGCCGTGACGCGGTTCGCGGTCCCGACGGTGAGCAGCACGAAGCCCCAGAAGATCGCCGCGTGCATGGTTCCGGCGCGCCGGTCGCGGAACATCCGCACCTGGGCGATCGCGTACACGAGGAGCGAGCGCAGGCGGTCTCCGGCGCGGTTCGCGACGTCGGATGGATGCGCGGCGCGGAACACCCGCAGGTGGCGCGCCATCTGGAGCACGAACGAGATGACGGCGATCGCGAAGAGCAGCGGCGCGAGCGGGTACAGCGGGACTTCCGACGCGAGGCTCACCGCTGGCGCTCTCCGGTCGTCTCGCGGTCCGGACGTGCGGCGGGCATGCGGCGGTCCGCGCCTGCGGGCGCCTCGTGGTCGCCGCCCGCGAGCGTGTCGAGCGCGTGCGGCAGCAGCGGCGCGACCGCGTCGAGCGACTCGACGGCACCGCGCGGGCTGCCCGGCACGACCAGCACGAGGGTGCGGCCGGCCACGCCGGCGAGCGAGCGCGAGAGCGCGGCGAGTGGCGTGGAGCGCCGGCCTTCCGCGCGCATCAGCTCACCGAAGCCGGGGATCTCGTAGTCGAGGATCGTCTGCACCGCCTGCGGCGTCACGTCGCGCGGCCCGAGGCCCGTCCCGCCGGCCAGCACCACCAGTTCCCGATCTCCGAGCGCGGCGGTCACGACCTCCGCGATCCGCAGCGCGTCGTCCTCGATGACCTCCACGACCGCGTCGTGGCCCTGCGCCCGCAGCCGCTCGGCGACGGCGGGGCCCGTCGCATCCGCGCGTTCCCCCCGTGCGGACCGGTCGCTGACCGTCAGGACGAGCGCCCTCATCGGGCGTCCCGTCTCGGACCCCGCAGCGGGCCGCGTGTCCCCGGCGGCAGGCGATCCACGCGCCGCGATGCCGGCTCCGGCTCGGGCCCGGCGCCGCGACGCCACTCGCCCGACCGTCCGCCCGACTTCTCCAGCAGGCGCACCATCCGGATCTCGGCGCCGCGCTCGACGCCCTTCACCATGTCGTAGATCGTCAGCGCCGCCACCGAAGCCGCGGTCAGCGCCTCCATCTCGACGCCCGTCTGCGCGATCGTCGCCGCCGTGGCACGCACGCGAAGCGCCGACGTCGCCCGGTCCGGGGTGACCTCGACCACCAGGTCGGTCAGCGGGATCGGGTGGCACAGCGGCACGAGCTCGGAGGTGCGCTTGCCACCCATCACGCCGGCCATCTCCGCGACGGTGAACACGTCGCCCTTCGGCACGTCGCCGTCGATCACGAGGCTCAGCGTGTCCTGCGACACGACGACCTCGGCCTCTGCGACCGCCCGGCGGACGGTCGGAGGCTTCTCGCTGACGTCGACCATCCGCGGGCGCCCCGACCGGTCGACATGCGTGAGCCGGCGCCTCGCCGCCCGCGGCGCGCCCTGGTCGGTCATGCCGTCGCTCCTCCGCGTCGCGCGTTCCGCGTCCCATCTCCGGTCATGCGCGCCATCCCTTCAACACGAGCGTCGATCCGCACGTCGGCGTCACGCCCCCTCCCCCTCCAGCATGAGCACGTCCACCTCCCCACCGGCGGGGAGCCCGGGCAGTTCCTCCGGCACGATCGCGAGTCCATCGGCGGCCGCCAGCGCCGACAGCACGTGCGAACCCTGCGCGCCGGCGGGACGGACGACCAACCCGTCGGGTCGCGATGGGTCTGTTTCGACTCGCACGCGCAGGAACGCGCGCCTGCCGGGTGCCTTCGACACCGCCTCGGTGAGCGTGCCCCGGACTCGACGCCTCGCGCCAGGGACGCCCTCCCGCGGCTGCTCGCCCAGGAGCAGGCGCAGCAGCGGACGGACGAACAGCTCGAACGTCACGAACGCGCTGACCGGGTTGCCCGGGAGACCGAAGAGCGCGACCGGCCGGTCCGGATCGGTTCGATCGCCCGCCCGACCGGCGAGCGTCCGGCCGAACGCGAGCGGCTTCCCGGGCTGGATCGCGACCCGCCAGAAGTCGACGGTTCCGAGCGACGAGAAGGCGTCGCGGACGTGATCGTGCGCACCGACGGAGACTCCCCCGCTGAGCACGACGACGTCCGACTCCGCGACCGCCGTCGCGAGCCGCTCCCGGAGGGAAGCGGGCTCGTCGGGCGCGATGCCGAACGACGTCGCCACGGCGCCCGAGGCGCGCGCCTGTGCCAGCAGGGCAGGCGTGTTGCTGTCGTGGATCCGGGCAGGCGGCAGCGGCGTCCCGGCCGGCATCAGCTCGTCGCCGGTCGCGAGGATCCCGACGCGGGGCCGGCGGTGGACGGAGACGCGGGCTGCGCCGGCGGCCGCGGCGAGCGCGATCGCGGCGGGACCGACGAGGCGTCCGGCGGCGAGCACGAGGGCACCGGACCTGACGTCCTCGCCGGCAGACCGGACGTTCGCGCCTGGCGGTGCCGGGGCGCGGATCCCCACCACGCCGGGAAGCTCGGCGACGCCGGGTGGGGCGTCGGTGTCCTCGACGGGAACGATGGAGTCCGACCCCTCCGGCACCATCGCCCCGGTCATGATCCGCAGCGCCGACCCCGGCGTCACGGCCCGCGGCGGCACGTGCCCGGCCGCGACCTCGCCGAGGACGCGCAGCCGGACCGGCGTCCCGGGCGAGGCGTGCGCCACGTCCGCGGACCGCACGGCGTACCCGTCCATCGCGCTGTTGTCCCAGGGTGGAAGCGACGTGGACGCGACCACGGGCGCGGCGAGGACCTGGCCGAGTGCCTCGTCCGGGCCGACCTCCTCGGCCGGCAGCGCGGACCAGCCGTCGAGCACGCGCCGGAGCGCGTCTTCGAGCCGCAGCGTCGCGCCGCCGCCGACGAGCATGTCGCGCGACGTCACCGGGCGTCCTCCCCGGGGAGCGAGTGCGCGTCGGCAGCGCGCCGGGCTCCGGCCTCGAGCGACCGGAGCCGGGCCGTCGCCAGCAGCCACGCGACCGCGCACAGGATGAGCACGAGTGCCGCCAGCGTCATCGCGACGAGCTCCCAGAACGGCGTCGGGTAGAGCTGGACCATCTTCTCCGTCGCGCTGTTGAACTCCCAGTTGCCCTGCGGGAAGAAGATCTCGTGGAACAGCGTGAACGCCGTGTCGAACGCCACGCCGAAGAAGAGTCCGACCGCCGCGAACACGACGGCAAACGCGACCGCGCCCGTCCTCGCCGCTCGCCACGCACGCGGGTCGCGCCGGTACCGTGCCAGCGACACGACGAGCGCGAGCGCGCCCGCGGCGACGACGACCAGGAACGCGTGGAGCAGGTTCGACGCGTCGTGCAGATGGGAGGCCTCGGCGGGATCGTAGAAGCGCGTGCTGCTCCCGGGGGTCGGGAACGCGAACGTGGCAGGGCCGAACACCAGTTCGTGGATCGTCCGGTCCGAAACGGCGTGCGTCGCACTCCGGTCGAGGCCGAGGATCGAGGCGCTCCCCGCGGCATCGAGGGCGGCGTGGATGTATGCCGGGTCGAGCAGCACGAGCACGGCGACGCCCAGGACCGTGAGCGCGGTACCCAGCCCGATCGTGGCACGTGCCAATGCCCCGGCCCGGGGACCGGTCACGCGGCTCCTCCTCGCGCGCCTGCTCCTGCTCTCACCGACCCTCGATCGCGTGCTCCATCGCGCCACCTCGGCGACCCCGGCGGGCGACACGGCGCGGCTCTCGCGCCACCTCGATTATGCCCGCCTCCCGCGTCGGTGGTCGTCGCAGCGCACGCGGCGGCGTCCGGCAATTGGATGGCAGGTAGTAACGGCAGCTTCCGGGACCTTCGGTGGGTGTCGGGCAATTGGCGGGTGCGTAGGATCGAGCAGGTCCCCGGAAAGCAGAGGTGGCACGTCTTGCGGCACGAATGGACGTTCGCGGCGACGGAGCAGGGTCGCGGGTCGTTCGTGATCGGCGTGTGCGGCGTGTGCGGGATCGTCCGGATGATGTGGATGCCCGCCGACCAGCGTGAGGGACGCCTCGACCTGCGGGGCGAGTGTCCGGGCGCGCAGCCAGCGGCGCGCGACAACGTCTCGTCGCTGCCCGCCGCGCGAGCCGTCGCCGCGCGCTGATCCGCCCCGCCGCCCGCGTGGTGGTGGCGCCGCCGTCTCCGGCGCGCGGGCCGTCAGGACTTCTGGTCGCCCCAGACGGTGTAGTGCCAGCCCTTCTCGGCCTCGCCGGTCAGCTCGACCATGACGTGCTTGACCTGCGTGTACTCCTCGAACGCATACGCTGACAGGTCGTTGCCGTAGCCCGACTGCTTGAACCCGCCGTGCGGCATCTCGCTCGTGAGCGGCAGGTGATCGTTGACCCAGACCTCGCCGAAGTTGAGCGTCTTCGCGGCCCGCATCGCCCGGAAGACGTCGCGCGTCCACACCGAGCTTGCGAGGCCGTAGCGCACGTCGTTCGCCATCGCGAGGACCTCGTCCTCGGTCTCGAACGGCAGCACCACGACGACCGGCCCGAAGATCTCCTGCTGGACGATCTCCGAGTCCTGCGCGACGTTGTCGACGAGCGTCGGCTGGTAGAACGCGCCGTGCAGTCCCGGCACCTCCGCCCGCGCGCCCCCGACCACGACGCGCGCACCGTTCTGCCTGGCGCGCTGGACGAACCCGTCGACCCGCGCGACCTGCTGCTCGCTGATCAGGCTGCCCATGTCCGTCGCGGGATCGGTCGGGTCGCCGACGCGCGTCGCGCGCATATGGGCCGCGAGCAGTTCGACGAACCGGTCGTACGCGCCACGCTGGACGTACACGCGCGTCGCGGCCGTGCAGTCCTGACCGCCGTTCACGAGGCCGCCCACCACCGCCCCGCGCGCCGCCGCCTCGAGGTCGGCGTCGTCGAACACGATGAACGGCGCCTTCCCGCCGAGCTCGAGGTGCAGCCTCTTGAGCGTCGGGGCAGCGGCCGCCTGGATCTTCCGGCCGGTTTCCGTGTCGCCGGTCAGCGACACCATGTCGACGTCCGGATGCGCGACGATCGCGTTCCCGACCACGTCGCCGCGGCCGGTCACGATGTTCAGCACGCCGGCGGGCAGGCCGGCCCCCGCCGCCAGCTCGCCGAGCATGAGGGTCGTCAGCGGGGTCGCGGTCGCCGGCTTGAGGACGACGCTGTTGCCCGCCGCGAGCGCCGGCCCGATCTTCCAGGCGGCCATCATCAGCGGGTAGTTCCACGGCGCGATCTGCCCGACCACGCCGATCGGCTCACGCCGGATCATGCTCGTGTGGCTGCCGCTGTACTCCGCTGCGGCCTTGCCCTCGAGGTGCCGGATCGCACCGGCGAAGAACCGCAGGTTGTCGGCCGCGAACGGGATGTCGGAGTCGTGGCGCAGCTTGATCGCGCTGCCCGTCTGCGCGACCTCGACCTCCGCCAGCTCGTCGAGGTGCTCGTCGATCAGGTCCGCCAGCCGGTTCAGGACCCGCACGCGGTCCGGCCCGTACATGTCGCGCCAGCGCCCGTCGCGGAACGCCCGCCGGGCAGCGGCCACGGCCCGATCCACGTCCGCCTCGGTTCCCGCGGGGACCCTGCCGGCGAGCGCGCCGGTCGCGGGGTTGCGGACCTCGATCCACTCCCCCCCGGACGACTCGACCCACTCGCCGTCGATGAGCATGCGGCGATCGGTGACGGTCGCAATGGCCATGGCTCGTTCGCTCCTCGCGCTCCCGACCGCGGGCGCTCCCCGGCGATCGCCCCATGACGGGGGACCGCAGTCTAGCGCAGCCGCAGCGGAACCGGGTGGCGAGAAGCCACGGCATCCGAGGTTCTTGGCGGTGTTGACGACGAGATTCGTCGTCGGGCAGGGAGGGACGCGTCCGTTTCGAATGGACCTCGTCGTCAGGCGGCGGCCTCGGACAACCGCCTCCCCTGCTCGCGGATGCGGTCCCACGCGAGCTCCACGTGCCGCCGTTCCGTCCGTACGTTGCCGATCGCGAGCCGCAGCGTCATCCGGCCGCGCAGCCGGGTGTGCGAGAGGAACACGAGGCCTTCCCGGTTCACGGCGTCGAGGAGCGCCGTGTTGAGCGCGTCGAGCTTCTCGGCGATCGCGGGCTCGTCCTCCCTGGCGGCGGAGGCTGCCGGACGCCACCGGAAGCACACGGTCGAGAACGGCACGGGCGCGAGGAGCTCGGCATCGGGCTC
>JAKAAV010000021.1 GCA_021802185.1 Chloroflexota bacterium
CGCGGCCGTCGCGCTCGTCGGGCTGGGAATTCGGAAGCTGAGCATGGCGAGCGGGAGCCTTCCGGCGGTCCGCCGGGCCGTGCGCGCGGTGGAGGAACGGCGCGCGCGGGAGGAGGCGCTCGCGGCCATCGACGACGGATCGGCGGTGCAGGTGCGGGCGCGGCTGTCGCCGCTCCTGGCCGGGGTGGGGGCCGCGTAGGCCTCGCCGTTGCCGAGCTGTCCTCGCGCGCGCCGTGCGCGGGGACCGGCGCGCGCGGCTCCGGGCGGGTGCGCGGCGTGCGGTAGACTTGCCCGGCTATGACGAGTGGAGAGGTAAGGGAGCAGGGATCCGTGTCGGCCGACGACCTGCGCGCCAAGATCCGTGAAGTCCCGGACTTCCCGAAACCCGGCATCCTGTTCTACGACATCACGACGCTGCTGAAGGACCGGGAAGCGTTTCGGGGCGCCATCGACCTGCTCGTCGCGCCGTACCGGGACCAGAGGATCGACATCGTGGTCGGCATGGAGTCCCGCGGCTTCATCTTCAGCGCCCCGATGGCGTACACGCTGGGGGTCGGGTTCGTGCCGGTGCGCAAGCTCGGCAAGCTGCCGGCCGAGACCATGAGCGTCGAGTACGCGCTCGAGTACGGGACGAACACGCTCGAGATCCACCGCGACGCGATCACGCCCGGGCAGCGTGTCCTGATCGTGGACGACCTGCTCGCGACCGGAGGCACGGTCAGCGGCACGATCGACCTCGTGCGCCGGCTCGGCGGCGACGTCGTCTCGCTCGCGTTCCTCGTGGAGCTGCGGTTCCTGAAGGGCCGCGAACGGCTCCGCGGATACGACGTCCACAGCATCATCCAGTACTGAGGACGAGGTCCCCGGGGTGAGCGATCGGGACCGGGGCCAGGCCCCGGACGAGCGCGGCCCCGAGGCACGGCCGGAGGCCGCTTCGGGCCCCCCCGCGCCCGTCGAGGTCGGCCGGCGCAGCTTCTTCCGCGCGTTCGGGCGCGACGCGGTCCAGGCCGCGGCCCAGATCGTCGGCGCGGCGACGGCCCTGCAGCGCGGCCCACTGGCCGCCGCGACGGGCCAGCTGCTCGGCACGAACCAGGGGACGGCCGACGCGCTCTCGCAGCTGCTCGGTCTCGACGAGCCGGCACCGTCATCCGGACCGGTCCAGCTCGGTCCCCCGTTCCGGTATCGCGACGGCGAGCTCACGCTGGTCGACCAGCGCCGGCTGCCCCAGGAATCCGTCGAGGTGACCTGCAACACCGGGGCGGAGGTCGCGGCGTGCGTGCGCGACCGCGTCGTCGCCGGCGGACCCGTCCTCGGGCAGGTGGCGGCGTACGGTGTCCTGCTCGCGGCCGAGCGGATCCGGACGAACTCGCCGTTCATCCGGATCGCGACGCTCCACGGCACGATCAACGCGCTCCGATCCGCCCGATCCTCGTCGCGAATCATGCAGGCGGCCCTCGACCGGATGGTGGCCGCGTGGCAGCGCGTCGGCGAGGACGCGCCGGGCGACGCGATCGCCGACGCGCTCCGGGCCGAGGCGACGTCGATCGCCGAGGAGGCCCTGCTCGACCACGCCGCGCTCGGACGCGCCGGAGCCGAGATCCTCCCCGCGCCCGTCGATCGCCACCTGCAGCTGCTTCTGCACGGGCCCGTCGGGACGCTCGGCGGTGGCGCGCTCGGCACCGCGCTCGAGGTCGTCCAGCGCCTCGGCGTCGAGGGGCGTGACGTGCACGCCTGGATCCCGGAGGGCCGACCCGGACTCGAGGGTGTCCGGCTCCTCGCGTTCGAGCTCGCCCGCCTGGACGTGCGGCACACCGTCATCGCCGACGCCGCGTCCGCCGCCGTGCTCGCGCGGGGGCGCGTGGACGTGGTGCTCGTGACCGCCGACCGGATCGCCCGGAACGGTGACGTCTCCGGGACGATCGGGACGTACCCGCTCGCCGCCGTCGCGGCCCGCCACGACGTGCCGTTCTACGTGTGCGCGCCGCTCGCCGCCGTCGACCTGGAGGCCGCCGACGGCTGGAGCTTCCTCGAGGAGGAACGGCCGGTCGAGGAGCTCGCCGATCTCCACGGGTGGCGGCCGGCCCCGCCCGAGAGCGCACTCCACAACCCCGTGCTCGACGTCACGCCGGGATCCCTCGTGCGCGGGTTCATCACGGAGCTCGGGGTGCTTCAACACCCCTTCGAGACGTCGCTGCCCGATGCGGTGCATCGGCGCGAGCGTTCCGGTCCGGTCCGGCCTCCCTCGCCCGAGCACCCCGAAGCCAGGTCCGACCTCGAGTCCACGTCGACGGCCGCCCCGAGTGCGGTCGCCGGCACTGCGCAGTCCGGGGCGCGCGGCCCGGCGGATGCCCTTCCACCCGTCCCCGGGCCGCCGGCCGAGGACGAGGACGGCTGGGGCCGCTGATGGTGAGCGTCGCTCGCGCGCGGTCGGGCGAGGCGTCGCTGTCCGTGCGCTTCACGACCGATCGCGCGGTCCTGCGCCGATTTCTCGAGCAGGACCGGCTGTTCGCGGCGTACGCGCTGTGCGACCTGGACGACCACGAGTTCTCGCGCACACGCTGGGGTGTCGCGTACGAAGGCCTGGCGCCGCGCTCGCTCGTGCTCGAGTACGCCGGCCTGGCCCCGCAGCCCGTGTTCACGATGGGCGAACCCGGTGGCGCGGAGGCCGTGCTGCGCGACCTCATCCGGCCGCGCGCCGCGTACATGTCGATGCCGTACGACGTGCTGCCGGCCGTCGAGCGCGTCTACCGGGTCGACGCCGGCCCCGAGATGATCCGCATGGCGGTCGATCGCGAGACGTTCCGGCCGCACCCCGGCCTCGCGGCGCGCCTCGTGCCCGGCGAGATCGGCGACCTCAACCGCCTCTACGACCTCGGGTTCACGTCCTGGCTCCCGGCATCGGCGATCGCCGAGGGCGTCTACTACGGCGTCCGCGTGCACGGGACGCTCATCGCCGCGGCCGGCACCCACGTGATCAGCCGCGAGGCGCGGATCGCGGTCGTGGGCAACGTGCTGACCAACCGCGACTTCCGCGGGCGCGGGTTCGCCAAGGTCACGACGAGCGCGGTGACCCAGGAACTGTTGCGGTCCTGCGATGACGTCGTGCTCAACGTGCGGGCCGACAACGCCCCAGCGGTCGCCGCGTACCGTACCCTTGGCTACCGGGAGCACTGCCGGTTCGCCGAGCGGCTCGTCCACCGGCGTGCCTCCACGCTCGATGGCATCATGGCGCCGATACGACGCCTGTTCCCGATCCGGAAGGACAGCTGACGCCTTCCGACGCCTGCGGCCCGAAGGGAGTCCTGACCACATGCCCGTGACGCAACTGCCCGCGCACGACGTTGCCGACCTTGCGCTTGCAGCCGAGGGCCGGCGGCGCATCGAGTGGGCCGAGCGCGAGATGCCGGTCCTGCGGCTCCTCCGCGAGCGCTTCGAGCGCGAGCGGCCGCTCGCCGGCGTGCGCGTCGCAGCCTGCCTGCACGTCACGACCGAGACGGCGAACCTGATGCGGACCCTGGCCGCCGGGGGGGCCGAGATCGCGCTCGCGGCGTCGAACCCGCTCTCGACCAAGGACGACGTGGCGGCGGCGCTCGTGGCGGAGTACGGCGTCGCGACCTACGCCCGCCGCGGGGAGAACCGGGACGGCTACTACGCGCACCTGAACGCGGTCGCCGACACGCACCCGATGATCACGATGGACGACGGCTGCGACCTGGTCACGCTGCTGCACACCGAGCGCCCCGGCCAGGTGGCCGAGGTGCAGGCGGGGACCGAGGAGACGACGACCGGCGTCATCCGGCTGCGCGCGATGGCCGCCGATGGCGCGCTCGGGTACCCGGTGGTCGCCGTCAACGAGGCGCTCACCAAGCACCTCTTCGACAACCGCTACGGCACGGGCCAGTCGACCGTCGACGGCATTCTCCGCGCCACGAACATCCTGCTGGCCGGGCGCCACGTCGTGGTGGCGGGCTACGGCTGGGTCGGACGCGGGATCGCCTCGCGGTTCCGGGGCATGGGCGCGCAGGTCGCGGTCTGCGAGGTCGACCCGATCCCGGCCATCGAGGCGCTCATGGACGGCTTCGTCGTCATGCCGATGGACGAGGCCGCACGGTGGGGCGAGGTCTTCATCACGGCCACCGGCGACCTCAACGTGGTCGCCGAGCGCCATTTCGGCATGATGCGCGACGGCGCCATCCTGGCGAACGCCGGCCACTTCGACGCGGAGATCGAGCTGCCCGCACTGCGCCGGCTCGCCGGCGGGCGGGTCCGGGAGGTCCGGGCGAACGTCGACGAGTACGACCTCGGCGACCGCCGGCTGCGGGTCGTCGCCGAGGGTCGCCTGGTCAATCTCGGAGCGGCCGAGGGTCATCCGGCGGCCGTCATGGACATGAGCTTCGCGAACCAGGCGCTGTCCGTCGAGTACCTCGTCGGCAGCCACGCCTCGCTCGAGCGGCAGGTGTACGCGGTCCCGGACAACATCGACCGCGAGGTCGCCCGCCTGAAGCTGGAGGCGCTCGGGGTCCGGATCGACCGGCTCACGCCGGAGCAACGGGCGTACCTCTCCTCGTGGAAGAGCGGCACGTAGGAGGCGCCAGAATGAGCGATCTCAGCATCCTCCACGACGCGGGCTACCTCTTCACGTCCGAGTCGGTCACGGAGGGCCACCCGGACAAGCTCTGCGACGAGGTCAGCGACGCCATCCTGGACGCGATCCTTCACGACGACCCGTACGCGCGCGTGGCCTGCGAGACCGCGACGACCAACGGGGTCGTCATGGTGCTCGGCGAGATCACGACGACGACGTACGTCGAGTTCCAGCAGATCGTGCGCGAGACGATCCGTCAGATCGGGTACACCGACGCCCGCTACGGGTTCGACTACCGCACCTGCGGGACCCTGGTCTCGGTCCACGAGCAGTCGCCCGACATCAAGCGCGGCGTCGACGATGCCCTCGAGACCCGCGGGACCGGCGGCGACATTCACGATCAGGGCGCGGGCGACCAGGGGATGATGTTCGGCTACGCCTGCCGCGAGACGCCGGAGCTGATGCCGCTGCCGATCGCGCTCGCGCACCGGCTCGCGAAGCGCCTCGCCGAGGTCCGCAAGGACGGCACGCTGCCGTACCTGCGGCCGGACGGCAAGACGCAGGTGACGGTCGAGTACGACCACGGCGTGCCGAAGGCCGTGCGGACCGTCGTCGTCGCGGCGCAGCACGACGAGGAGGTCGCGGCCGAGCGGCTGCGCGACGACGTCATGGAGTGCATCGTCTGCGAGACGGTGCCGCAGGAGCTCCGGAGGCGCGACCCGGTCGTCCACGTCAACCCGACAGGGCGTTTCGTCATCGGTGGCCCGATGGGAGACGCGGGACTGACCGGCCGCAAGATCATCGTCGACACGTACGGCGGCATGGCCCGCCACGGCGGCGGCGCGTTCAGCGGCAAGGACCCTTCGAAGGTCGATCGCTCGGGCGCGTACGCGGCACGGTGGGTCGCCAAGAACATCGTCGCGGCCGGGATCGCCGATCGCTTCGAGATCGAGCTGAGCTACGCGATCGGTGTGGCCCGGCCCATCTCGCTGTCGGTCGAGACGTTCGGCACGGGCCGGATTCCCGACGACCGCATCGAGAAGCTGATCGCGGCTCATTTCGACCTGCGGCCGGCGGCGATCATCGAGCGTCTCGGCCTGCGCCGCCCGATCTACCGGCAGGTCGCGGCCTACGGGCATTTCGGCCGCCCCGACCTCGACCTGCCGTGGGAGCAGACGGACGTGGCGCCGGCGCTGGCAGCCGACGCCGGGCTGCCCGAGCCCGGCGCGGCGGTGCCCGAGGTGGCGGAGGCCTGACCGAGAGCCGGAGCGACGGGAAGCGTCGCGCCGCCAGTCGAACCGTCGGAACGAGCAGGGGAGGGCCGCGTGTACGTCGTGATCCTGGCGGGAGGTGGAGGGACGCGACTGTGGCCGCTCTCGCGGCAGGCGCGCCCCAAGCCGTTCCTGCCGCTGATCGGGCGCGAGACGCTCTTCCAGCGCACGGTCGCCCGGGTGCAGCCCCTCGTCGGGAACGACGGGATCTACGTCGTCACCGAGCGCCGGCACGAGCTGTATGCCATCGAGCAGGCGCCGGGTATTCCCGTCGACCACGTCCTCGCGGAGCCCATCGGCCGGAACACGGCGCCGGCCATCGCGCTTGCCGCGCTCGCGATCGAACGGCCCGTCGGCGAGACGATGGTCGTGCTGCCGGCGGACGCCTGGGTCGACGACGACGAGGCGTTCCGGTCGGCGCTGCTGGCCGCCGCGGACGGGGACGGCCTCGCGAACGGCTCCCTCGGTATCGAGGCCCCGCTCGTCACGCTCGGCGTGCGGCCGGATCGCGTGGAGACGGGCTACGGGCACCTGGTGCCGCGGCTCGATCGCGAGGACCGGCACGGCGACGTGCTCGCGCGGGTGCTCGACGCGTTCGTCGAGAAGCCCGATGCGGCCCGCGCCGAGGAGCTGACGACGAACGGTGCGGCGTGGAACGCGGGGATGTTCGCCTGGCGCAGGCGCGCGGTCCTGTCCGCGCTCGAACGCTTCGCCCCGGACGTGTACGACGGCGTGCGGCTCGCGCTCATGGCGGCCGGCGCACACGAGCAGGGCGGCGTGCTGGACGGTCCCGAGGCGGCGCGGCGGTACGCGGCGGTCCGGTCGGTGTCGATCGACTACGCGGTGATGGAGCCCGCGGCGGCGGCCGGGCTCGTCGTCATGACGGCGCTGGACGCCGGGTGGAGCGACGTGGGGAGCTGGCGAGCGGTGCTCGACCTGCAGCGCGCGCTTGGCGCCGAGGCGGGACGGGAACACATCGCGGGCGCGTCGAGCCGGGCGGGCGCGAAGGCGCGGACGAACGTGGCGTCGCGGCCGGCGGCGCCGCCGGCGACGGTCCACGGAGACTCGAGGCCCGAGGCGTCGCAGGCGGACGGGCCGGAAGCGACAGGCGGTCGCGGGAACGGGAGGCCGAAGCCGGACGACCGGACGGAGGGTGCCGGCGAGGCGGCCGGCAGGGTCCTCGACGTCGGCTCGCGCGACATCCTCGTGCGCTCGGCCGGAGGCCGCCTGGTCGCGACGGTCGGCCTCTCGGATACCATCGTCATCGACACGCCGGACGCGCTCCTCGTCTGCGCCGCGGACCGCGCGCAGGACGTCAAGCAGATCGTGGAGCGCCTGAGGGAGGCGGGGGAGACGGAGCAGCTGTGACCGAGCACACCGCGTCGGCGGGTACTTCCGCGACGGCCGCACGGCCGTCGATCGTCTTCGGCACCGACGGGTGGCGTGCCCGCGTCGCGGATGAGTTCACGTTCGACAACGTGCGGCGCTGCGCGGAGGGGGTCGCACGGTACGTCGCGGAGCAGGGGACCGCGTCGCAGGGCGTGATGGTCGGGTACGACCGGCGCTTCGCGAGCGAGTACTTCGCGCAGGCGGCGGCGGAGGTGCTGCTCGCGTTCGACATCCCCGTGCTGTACGCCGCGAACCCCATTCCGACGCAGATGACGTCGTTCGAGGTCGTCACGCGGGGCAGCGCCGCGGCGATCATGATCACGGCCTCGCACAACCCCTGGACCGACAACGGCTTCAAGGTCAAGTCGCCGACCGGGGCGGCCGCGGGGCCGGAGATCCTGGCCGTCCTCGAGCGGACGATCTCGGAGCACGCCGGCGGCGAACCAGCGCGGCGGCCGTTCGCGGATGCGGAGGCCGCCGGGCTCGTCGAGCGTGTCGACCCGTTCGAGGGCTACCGCGAGTACGTGGGGCGGACGCTCGACCTCGAGCGCCTGCGCGCGGCCGACGTCCGCGTCCTCGTCGATCCCCTGTACGGCTCCGGGGCCGGGTGGATCCCGCGGCTGCTCGCGGGCGACCGCATCCGGGTCCACGAGATCCACTCCGAGCGGAATCCCTGGTTCGGCGGCGTGAACCCCGAGCCCATCCGGCCGAACATCGACGAGGCGCTCGGCATCCTGGCCGCGGGCGGATACGACCTCGGGCTGCTGCTCGACGGCGACGCGGATCGTGCCGGCGCGGCCGACGAACGGGGTCGATTCATCCACCAGCTCCAGGTCATGGGCCTGCTCATGTACGAGCTGCTCGAGCACGAGGGCCTGCGCGACCCGGTCGTGTACACCGTCAACGAGACGTCGATGGTCGAGCGGCTCGGCCAGCGATACGGCGTGCCGGTGCACGAGACCTCGGTCGGCTTCAAGTTCGTCGGCCCGAAGATGATCGAGACGGGCGCCATGATGGGCGGCGAGGAGTCCGGCGGCTACGGGTTCGGGATGCACCTCCCGGAGCGCGACGGGATCTACGCGGATCTCCGGCTGCTCGAGCTGTTCCTGCGCGAGCGCGAGCAGGGGCGCTGGCCGGTCTCGAAAGCCGTGGCCCACTTCCACGAGATCGCCGGCCCGTCGTTCTACCTGCGCACCGACGTCCACCTGGACCGGGCGACGTACCCGGCCGTCAAGGATCGGCTGTGGCGTGACCTGTCGGCGGAACCGCCGACCGAGCTGGACGGTGACGCGATCACGCGCAGCGTCACGCTCACGACGAACGACGGGTTCAAGTGGTGGACGCCGGACGGCTCGTGGCTGCTCGTGCGGTTCAGCGGAACCGAGCCACTCGTCCGCATCTACGCGGAGGCGACCTCTGCCGCGAAGCGCGACGGGCTGCTGGCCGCGGGCGAACGCATCGTGCGAGGGGCGGCCTAGCCGCGGGCACGACCTGCCGCGGTTGGGCAGACGCACCGGCGCCGTCGAGCGCCCGGAGGGAGGATCGGGACATGGGTGGAGTACTGGACGATGCGGCCGCGCTCGCGAGGTACGACGCCGAGGGCATGCTCGCGGTGCTCCCGCGCCTGGCCGGCCAGCTGACCGACGGATGGGCGCGCTCTCGCGCGCTCGACCTGCCCCCGACACACCGGAAGCCCGCCGCTGTCGTCGTCCTGGGCATGGGCGGATCCGCGATCGGGGCAGACCTGGTCCGGGCGATCTTCTCCGACCGCCTGAGCGTGCCGCTCGTCACGGTTCGCGACTACGAGCTGCCCCGCTTCGTCGATTCGACGATGCTGGTGGTCGCGGCGTCGCACAGTGGCGCGACCGAGGAGACGCTCAACGCGGTGGGCGAGGCGATCTCGCGGTCGTGCCCGGTCGTCGTGATCAGCACCGGCGGTCCGCTCCTGGCCGCGGCACGCCGGGGCGGCCTGCCGTACCTCGAGTACGTGGGAGAGGCGCAGCCGCGCGCGTCCGTGGGGAGCGGTCTCTCGCTGCTGGCCGGGCTGCTCGAGCGAGCCGGATGCCTCGACGCGCGCGAAGAGGAGTTCCTCGCCGCGGCCGGCGCCGCAGGCGAGATGGCCGAACGCTGCGCGCCGGAGGTCGACACCGAGTCGAACCCGGCCAAGCAACTCGCGTGGTCGCTCGTCGACCGGCTGCCGGTGATCGAGGCCGGCGGCTTTCTCGGGCCGGTCGCGCGGCGCTGGAAGACGCAGTTGAACGAGAACGGGAAATCGGCGGCGTGCTGGGAGGAGCTCCCCGAGGCGACGCACAACGCGGTGGTCGGGTACGCGCAGCCGGAGAACCTGCACGAGCGCATGTTCGTCGTGCTCCTCGCGAGCCCCGACGACCATCCCCGCGTCGCCCTTCGCCGCAGCCTGTCGGCGGACCTCCTCGCGGAGCGCCAGATCGGCCACGAGATCGTCGCGATCGGCGGCAGCGGACGCCTCGCGCAGGCGGCGTCCGCGATCACGCTCGGCGACTACACGAGCGTGTACCTCGCCATCCTCTACGGCCTTGACCCGACGCCCGTCGCGGCGATCTCGTACGTCAAGGAGCGGCTCGCGATGGCCGATCCCGACAGCGTCGAGTGAGGCCGGCCGCCGCGACTTCGGGGAGTCTCCGAGCAGGCGGCCTGACGCCGATTTCCTCCGCCACGGGACTCATTCTTTCTTGGGCGACGGGTGTAGTCTGGACGGAAGCTGGTCGGCGACGGCCGCCCGGACGAGCGGTTGACCGGCCGATGAGACGGGGCCGCGGCTGAGTGTCGCCGCGGTTCCTGGAGGTGCGGCCCAGATGCATTCCACCCTCATCGGCAAGATCGAGAAGGCGAACCGGTACGCACGCGAGACCGATCGGATCACGTTCCGGTCCCTTTCGCTGACCTTCCGGGGCGACAACGACACCCACGTCGTGAACCTCGACTCCGATGGGTGGCATTGCTCGTGCCACTTCTTCGAGAACTGGAAGAGCTGCGTCCACGTCCTCACGCTGCAGAAGGTCCTCGGCGAGATGCTGCCCGAGGAAGCACAGACGTCGATCTTCGCGGCGGTGGAGGCAGCCGCAGTCTGAACGGCCACCCGCCGGCATTTGTGCCGGCGCGGATCGGCGGCGCACTGTCGGATGAGGGAGAGCCGGCCCGTCCGGGCCGGCTCTCGTTTGTTGGCCGCACGCCCATCGGCGAGTGCGGCATCTGCGGCGGTCCGCCATGGGACGCGCGACGTTCGGGCGACGGCGTGGTCAGGCCGTCTGGTCGCCGCCGAGGATCGACCCGTCCGCGGCGCTGAACCACAGGATCACCTGGTGCGGCTCGTCGCCCTCGACCGCGATGAAGCTGAAGTGCACCGACCACGCGAGCTTCAGCAGCGGTTCACGGGCGTCCGATCCGGCGGGATCCCAGAAGTTGTTGCCGCGGACCCACACCATCTCGGGCGGATCCTGCGTGTACTGTGGCTTCCCGGTCCAGCCGCGCTCCGTGGCGATTCCGCGGGCGAGGTCGGCGGCTCGGGCCGCCGAGATGGGGTTCGCGGGCACGGGCGCGGAGGGCGTCGCCCAGACTGACAGTCCCTTCAGTCGCCCGCTCGGCGTCAGGTCGATCACGACGCCGTCATCCATCACGCGATACCCGTCGATCTGCCGCGTCCAGGTCACCTCCCAGCCTTCGATCCCGTCTATCCAGCGGACGCTCGGCCTGCCGGCCGGCAGCGGGATCCCGAGCATGGCCGCAAGCGCGACCGCACGCCCCGGCGCCGCGTCTTCCGTCACCGTCCTCGGTTCCGACGGATCCGGCGGACCGAGTCGCACGATCGACAACGGGTTGTGGGTTTCCGGGTCGAGCCGCATCTCCGCCCTGTCGCCCGCCGCCGACGTGAACTCGACCAGGTCGTAGTCGAGCGCATACATCATGTCGCGCTCCCGTCGCACCGCGGACGGGTCGCCGGGGATGCCGAGGGCGTGCGCGATGGCGATCGCGCGGGCGCGCGCGACTTCCGCCTGCGAGCGGGTCTGCGGGAGCGGGCTCCAGAGCGGATCGGCGATCGTCCAGCCCCGGTCCTTCGCGGACGCACCCGCGCATCCCGCGACGACAACCGCGGCGCACAGCACGCCGAGGGCCGCGAGGCAGCGTCGGCCGGGCCGCGGCGCGAGTCGAGGATGGCAGTTCGGCTTCATCGTGCACCTCACAGGCACGTGTAGCAGGGGGTGGGCGGGAACGGGACGCCGGCGTAGGTGTAGCTGCCCCACCAGTTCGGGGCCGTCCCCTTGAGGAGCGACGTGTTCCGCAGGGCGTAGTAGTACGCGTCCCCCAGATTCGACCCGGTCGTCGCCGACTTCCAGAACTTGGACTCGAAGGCGTACATCTCGTCGGTCCACGCGACGCCGGAATAGCCCAGGAAGAACCGCTGGCCCTGGTGGTTGGCCCCCGTCGGGGTGCTGCGGAGCTTGTCGATTCCGAAGGCGAGCGGGAAGTCCGACGCGGTCTCCCCGAGGTGGCAGGTCGATGCGACCACGAGGTTCGCCGACTTCACGTACCCGGAGACCAGCCGCTTCGCCTTGATCTGGCCCGAGGTGACGATGGCCTGGTTGCATGCCCCGCCATCTGCCCGGAACCCCCATCCCGTGTAGTAGTGGTCGCCGTGGCTGAACACGTAGAAGGCCTGGTCGGCGCCGACGCGGGACAGCGCCGTGGACGACGTGAAGCCCGTCGCCTCGTACGAGGACGGCGTGTAGCCGAGGTAGCGGAACGCGTTGACGGCCATCGTGCGCATCGACTGCGGGATCGTCGAGCTCTGGCCGATGCACGTCGTGAACGCGGTCCTGTTGTCGTAGACGCTCGCCTGGTAGGCGGCCGAGACCGGACCGGCGGTCATCGCCACG
>JAKAAV010000022.1 GCA_021802185.1 Chloroflexota bacterium
GACGTCCCCCTGGCCGAAGAGGACGGGAGGGGGCGTCGGCAGGCCGTCGAGCCGCCTCGGGTAGTCGGGGTCCAGCAAGGTCAGGGTCCAGACGCCCGCGTCGCGGAGCTGCGCGAGGACCGCGCCGCGGTCCCTGGCGACGTGCTCGATCCCGGCAAGGGTCGCGCCGGGCAGCGACGCGGCTCGACCATCGGTCTCCGGCGCGAGCCGCGCGCGGAGCCGGCCACGGGAGGCGAGCCAGAGCACGCGTCGAGCAGCCCCGTGCGTCCGGACGAGCCGCTCGAGCGTCCGCTCTCCGACGCCTTCGACGGTCGCGAGCAGCACCCATGCCTGTCGCTCCTCCGCAAGATCGCCGGCGGCAGGCCGTGCGGGTCGGAGGTCGTGCCATCCGTGGCGGACGCCTCCGTTCCGCCCCGGTGCGAGCGGCAGCGCGAGCGTCCCCGCGCGCGGTGCCACCGCGGAGTCGGGCACGGGTCCGTCCCGCACGGCGACACGCGCGCCGCCGACCGGGGCGGGGGCGCGGAGCGGTCCGAGCGGGCCGAAGGGGCCGATCCCGAGCATGGATCAGGCGGCGAGCCCGGCACGCTCGGGCGCGGCGGGATCCCGCAGCTCGGCGGCGGCGAGCACGTCGGCGGAGGACACCGCGGGATGGTCCGCCAGGTCGGCGATCGTCCGAGCGACGCGCAGGATCCGGTGGATGCCCCTGGCCGAGAGGTGGCGCCGGGCGGCGACCGATGCCAGCAGGTCGCGCCCCTCGGTGCCGAGCCGGCACTGCTCGACGATCTCGCGGCCGGACAGCCGTGCGTTGAGCCGCCCGCCGTTCCGGGCAGCGGCGCGGACCCGCGCAGCGGCGATCCGCGACGCGACCGTCGTGGATGCCTCGGGTTCCGGACCGAGCAGCAGGTCAGCCGGCCGGATCCGGGGCATCTCGACGCGGAGGTCGAGGCGGTCGAGGAGCGCGCCGCTCACTCGGCGCACGTAGCGTTCCGGTTCGCCCGGCGAGCACGTGCACGCGCGCTCGAGATCGCCGAAGTACCCGCACCGGCACGGATTCATCGCCGCCACCAGCTGCACCTCGGCAGGGAAACGGATCGTCCCCTGCGCGCGGGCAATCGCCACGCTCCCCTCCTCGAGCGGCTGGCGCAGCGCCTCGAGCACGTCGCGGTCGAACTCCGCGAGCTCGTCGAGGAAGAGCACCCCACAGTGGGAGAGGCTGACCTCACCGGGCGCGAGCCGGGGACCGCCCCCGACCAGTGCGGCGTACGACGCGGTGTGGTGCGGGGCGCGGAACGGCCTTCGCCGCCGGAGTCCGTCGCCGGGACCGAGAAGTCCCGCGACCGACGCGATGACCGTGACCTCGAGCGCCTCGCGCTCGTCGAGCGGCGGGACGAGCCCCGGGATCGTTCGCGCCAGCAGCGTCTTGCCCGCGCCGGGCGGTCCAACGAGCAACAGGCTGTGACCTCCCGCGAGCGCGACCTCGAGCGCCCACCGCGCGGCCGCCTGGCCGCGCACCTCGGCAAGATCGACGCACGCCTCGGCTCTGACGAGCGAGGCGTCCGGGACGCGCGAAGCGCCGAGCGCGCCCGACACGGCGACCGGGGGCGAACGCCTTGCCCGCATGGCACGCCTGCCCCTCGGCCCGGCGACGAGGCGCGCCGCATCGTCGAGGCCGGCCAGCGGGACGACCTCGATCCCGTCGACGAGCGACGCCTCGGACGCGTTGCCGGCTGGGACGCCGACGCGGCGAGCCCCGGCCCTGCGGAGCGTGTGGACCATCGGCAGGACGCCGGGAACGGGGTGGACCTCGCCGGTGAGCGACAGCTCGCCGAGCAGCGCCCAGTCTCCGCCCGACGCCACGACCTCGCCCGATGCGACCATGATCCCGACCGCGATCGCGACGTCGTACGCGGCGCCGTGCTTCCTGCGCCCGGCTGGTGCGAGGTTGACCGTCACCCGCCCCTGGGGATACGCGTACCCCGTGTTTCGGATCGCCCCGCGGACGCGCTCGCGCGCCTCCGACAGCGCCGCGTCGGGCAGACCGACGATGTGTGTGACGGGCAGCCCGGGGGCGACGTCGACCTCGACCCGGACGAGCGCGCCCTCGAGGCCGTCGACGACCGCGGTGATGAGCGTCGCGAGCATGGCGCGAGCGTAGTGATCGGCCCTTCACGCCGGCTTTGCCGGCGCTCCACGCGGTGCGAAAGCGCCGCGCAGGGCCCGCTCCGACGCGACCGCGCCCTCGCCCTGCCAAGGGCGGCGCCGCTTGCCCTGAACGACGCCGCGGTGCTCGGCGTCAGGTCGTCGCCGGCAGCAGCTCCACGGCCTGCACCTCGGCCGGGTCGAGCTTGTCGATCTGACGGACGAAGTCCACGACCGACTTGCCAAGCGCGGAGTCCGGCCGGGCGACCGCGAACGGCGCGCCTGTGTTGAGCGCCGTGATCGCCACGCGGTAGTCGTTGACGACCTGGTACGCGATGCGCCGGCGAAGCGCACGTTCCGCGTTCCGGATGGTGATGCCGGTGTAGGCGGTCGAACGGTTCAGGACGAGCTGGACGCGGCCTCCGCCGATCCCCAGCTGCGACATCGTCTCGAGCACGAGCCGCACGTTCTTCAGGCACGAGAGGTCTGCCGTCATCACCACGAACACGAGGTCGGCCGCAGAGATGACGTCGAGGTTCGTCTCGTCGAGCCGCTTGTCGATGTCGACCACCACGTAGTCGTAGTGCTGGCGGAGCAGCCCGATGATCTGGCTCATGTGATGCTGCTCGTCGCTCACGAGCTCCGCCGTCTCGGGCGACGGCGGCGCGAGCAGGAGATCGATCCCGGTGTCGTGGTGGATCAGCACCGAGCGCAGCAGGTCCTGGTCGATCGTGGGCGCGGCCACCACGTCCACGATCGACTTGCGGTCGAGCCCCTGGTCGAGGAACACCCGGTGGTCGCCGAACTGGAGGTTGCCGTCGACGAGGACGACCCGGCGCCCCTCCTCCCGCTGGAGTGCGATCGCCGCGTTGATCGCGAGGGTCGTCGTCCCGACGCCGCCCTTCGCGCCGTAGAAGGCGATGACGCGGCCGGCCTCGGCCGTGCGACTCGCGGGCTCGAGCGTGCGGGGCGCGAACCTGGCCAGCAGCGTCCGGATCCGCGCGAGCAGCTCGGCCGGGTGGAACGGCTTGACGAGATAGTCGTCCGCCCCGGCGCGGAGCCCGCGGACCTTCTGCTCGATGTCGGTCTCGGCCGTCACCATGATGATCGGCACGTGGCCCGAGCTTCCCTCGTCGGCCCGGATGCGCTCCGCCACCTGGTACCCGTCGAGCTTCGGGAGCATGACGTCGAGCAGGATGAGGTCGGCGCGCTCCCGCTCGTGGACGCGCAGGCCCTCCGCGCCGTCGACGGCGGAGAGGACCGCGAACCCCTCCTGCTTCAGCGTGAAGCCCAGCACCCGCTGGGTGTCGGGATCGTCGTCGACGACCAGGATCTTGGCCGTTGCCATCGGACCTCTCAGCGTTCGGACGTCGTGGATCGCCCGGGTGATCGCTGGCGATTCACGCTGGATCGCCCGGATGATAGCGGCCGCCGGGGCACATCATCACCCGTCCGCGGCCCGTCGCCCTCCATCCCGCAGGGCCGCCGGCGGTCGTCGTCCGTCACGCGTCGACAGGCCGCCCCGTCGGGCTCGGGCCCGAGTCCGCCCCGCCACCCTCGATGGGGGCACTTCCCGGCTGCGCGACTGGGCCCGTGCCGCCACTCGCCGCGGACGCCCCCGACGTCTCGCCGCCACCGGCCGTTCCGGCGGGACCCCGGCGGTCCCCGCCGGTCATGCCGCGATCGACGAACCCGGAGATCGGCTTGAGCAGCTCCGTGAACTCGACCGGGATGACGAACTTCGTGGCCGGCCCGGAGCCGAGCGATTTGAGGGCATCGAGGTACTGGAGGGCCATCGTCTTCTCGTCGATGCCCTTCGCGGCGCTGAAGATCCGCTCGAGCGCCTGGCTGAAGCCCTCGGCGCGCAGGATCGCCGCCTGTCGGTCACCCTCCGCACGCAGGATCGCCGACTGCTTGTCGCCCTCGGCGACGTTGATGGTGGACTGCCGGGTGCCCTCGGATTCCGTGATGACCGCGCGGCGCGTGCGCTCGGCCGACAGCTGGCGGTTCATCGCGTCCTGCACGTCGCGCGGCGGCGTGATCTCCCGGATCTCCACCGTCGTGACCTTGCCGCCCCAGCGCTCGGTGACCTCGTCGAGCTTCGCGCGCAGGATCTCGTTGATCTGCTCCCGCTTCGACAGCACCTCGTCGAGCAGGATGTCGCCGATCACGGCACGCAGCGTCGTCGTGGCCACGCCCTGGAGGGCGCCGGCGAAGTACGCGACCTGCACGACGCTCTTCAGCGGATCGACGATGCGCCAGTAGATGAGGAAGTCGACGTTGATCGGCGCGTTGTCCCTCGTGATCGTGGTCTGGCTCGGCACCTCGATGAACTGCTCCCGCAGGTCCACGGTGACCGGCCGATCGACGATCGGGATGAGGAAGACCAGCCCGGGCCCCTTGACCAGGTCGGCCCCGGCCCGCCCGAAGCGGAAGACGACGAGGCGTGCGTACTCGTTCACGACGCGCACCGACAGGTACACGAGCACCAGCACGATGACGATCGCCAGGATCAGCGCGGCGAGCGCGATCGGGTCGAGGTTCATGTGCACGACACCTCCACGTCAGCCGACCCGGCCGGATCGGCACGCTCCACGAGCAGGACGAGTCCGCGCTGCCCGACGACCCGAACGCGTGTGCCCCGCTCGAGCGCGGCGCCGTCGGTGCTCCGCGCGCTCCATTCCTCGCCGCCAGCGTACACCGTGCCCTCGGGCGCGAGCGGCCGTCTCACGCTGGCCGCCATGCCGGGCGGCACCGGGAGCGTGCCGTCCGACGTGCTCCCCCCGAGGCCGAGGGGCAGCCTGACGCGGTGGCGTATCCGCCAGGCAGCCGACACGACGACGAGCATGAACGCGGCCGTGAGCGCCACCATGACCCCGATGACGGGCCACGCGACCCCGATGCCCGGCTCGAAGGGCACCGGCGCGGTGTAGAAGGCGCCCGCGCCGAGAACGAACACGACGATGCCGGCCAGGGTCAGCAGCCCGTGGCTCGTGACGGTCAGATCGGCGACGAACAGCCCGAGCGCAAGCACGATCAGCAGCAGCCCGGCGAGGTTCAGGGGCAGGCTCCCGAAGCCGAGAAAAGCCAGGATCAGGGCTACGCCGCCGGCCGTACCCGTGAGCAGGTTGGGGTGGATGAACTCCAGGATGAGCCCGTAGGCCCCGAGCACGAACAGGATGAATGCCAGGTTCGGGTCGGCGAGCAGGTGAAGGAACCCCTGGATCGGGTTCATCCCCTGCTCCTCGACCTGCGCGCCCGACAGCGACAGCGTGACCGTCCGGCCGCCGGCCCTGACCTGCCGGCCGTTCGCGAACGCGAGCACGTCGGGCACCGTCGCGGCGATTCCGTCGACGGCATGGGCGGCCGCCGCCTCGGTCGCCGACGAAGAGCTGGCGTCCTTGACGGCCGCGACGGCCCACGAGACATTGCGGCCGCGAGCCTCGGCGATCGACGTGATGCTCGAGATCGCAAAGCTCATGGTCTTGGCCGCCTCGGTCCCCGTGAGCGTCTGTCCGCCGGACCCGACAGGTGACGCGGCGCCGATGTTGGTGCCCGGCGCCATGACGGCGACCGCGCCAGCGAGCGTGATGAACGTCCCGGCGCTCGCCGCCCAGGCGCCCTGCGGGCCGACCCAGGTGATCACGGGAACGGACGAGCCGAGGATGTCCTGCGTGATCTGGCGCGTGGCGTCGAGCGACCCGCCGGGTGTGTCGATGCGGAGGACGACGGCGGCCGCTCCCTCCTGTGCCGCCCGCGCGATCCCGTCGTGGACGTAGTTCGCCATGACCTGGTCGACGATGCCGGTGAGCGGAAGCTCCACGACGCGCGGTGTCGCGGCGTCGGCCATGGCGAGCGGCGCGAGCGCCACGGGCACGACCACGCCGAGCGCAACCACGAGCGCGACGACCGGACGAACCGCGAGTCGCATGGCGCGCAACCTCCGGGTCCATCGTACGGCGGTCGCGAAGGGCCGGACGGACCGTCCGAACGACGGCCGCACCACCGTCCGGTGGCGCGGCCGTCCCACCGTCCCGCGAGCGGCCTGGCCGAGGAGACGCGAGCGTCGGGCCGGCGACCCGGTTCAGCGTGCCCGGGGGAGCAGGTGCTCGAGCAGGAGCTGGCTCCAGGTCTCCATCCGGTCGTACGCCGACCACAGCTCGTCGACGCCCGCGAAGGCACCGCCGAGCTTGTCGGTCTCGCGGATCGTGACCGGACGTCCGCGCGCGTCGGCTTCGTAGACGAGCCCCAGGTGCACGGCGCCGACCGAATCGCCGTCGTCGTTGAGCAGCCCGAGCAGCCGCACCTCCGGGTCGAACGCCGTCGCGAGCTCCTCGTGCCATTCGCGCAGCAGTGCCCCGGCGATCCCGAGATCGCCCGGGTTCACGTGCCCGCCGACGCCGATGGTGAACCGCTCGTGCAGCCGCTCATCGCCGCCGGCCCGGGTCCGCCGCATCAGGAAGACGGCCGCCCCGTCCCGGACGACGACGTACGGGATCAGCTGCTTCCAACCGGGATCGTGTTCCGCCTCGCCTCGGCGCCGGAACGACGCCGCACCCAGCGCCCGCGCCACGATCTCCTGCGCGCCCTCCTCGCGGATGCCCCGCCACCCGTCCCCCTCCCAGAGCAGCGCGCGCGGCGCGCCGAGGACCAGCTCGTCGTCAGCCACCGTGCTCCACCAGGGCGGCACGAACTCGCGCGAGGCGCTCGCGGAGCACGCGGACGTCCTCGGCGTCCGGCGCCGGCGGAACCCCGGCCGACAGCGACGCGACCTGGTCGCGCCAGGACGCGAGGGTGGCCGCGAATCGGTCGAGCCAGGCGAGGACCTCGTCGCGGTTCAGCGCGATCATGCCGACGCCCAGGTCGGGGTCGCCCCGGGCGACGCGCGTCGTGTCGCGCCACCCGCCGGCGGCGAGCCGCGCGGCATCGGCCCAGGAGTCCGCCGTGGTCACCGATTCGGCAAGCGCCGCAGCGACGACGAGCGGCAGGTGGCTGATCGCCGCGACGAGCCGGTCGTGCTCGGGCGGTTCGAGCGTCAACGGGTGCGCGCCGCATGCCGCGATGAGCGCGTGGGCTCGCTCGAGGTCCTCCGGGCCCGACGACGGCGACGGAAGGACGATCCACGGTCGGTCCGCGAACAGGTCGGCGCGCGCGAAGGCATACCCGGTCGCCTCGATGCCCGCCATCGGATGGCCCCCGACGTGGCGCAGACCCGGCACGCCGGCCGCCGCGCGCGCGAGCGCAGCCTGGGACGACGTCACGTCGAAGACGGTCGCGCCGGACGCCGCGATGCCCGGCCCGAGCGTGCGCAGGAGCTCGAGGTTCGCGAGCGGGCTCGCGGCGAGCAGGACGAGGTCGGCATCGGCGACGGCGTCCTGGACCGTCGGAGCCACCGCGTCCACCACGCCGTCCGCGAGGGCCTCACGCGGCCCGTCCTGGGAGCGACTCCAGGCGGTCACGTGCCATCGGCCGGCGTCGCGGGCGGCGAGCGCCCGCGCGACGGAGCCGCCGATGAGCCCGAACCCGATGATCGAGATCCGCATGACGACGAGTGTACCGACCCGGTCCGGGCTCGCGACCGGCGCCCGGCGGATGCAAGGGCCGGCGCCCGCGGATGCGAGGGCCCGATCGCGACCGGGTGATATCCTCCGGCCTCAACGGGAGGAAGCGTCTTGCCGGTTCCGCAACACACGCCGATCCGGGTTCTGCTCGTCGACGACCACCAGTTGCTCACGGACGCACTGTCCCGCGTCCTGGAGCGCGAACCGGACATCCAGGTCGTGGGGGTCGCCCCGACCGTCTCCGAGGTCAGGGAGGCGCCGAGAACGGGCGTCGACGTCGTGCTCATGGACTACCGGCTGCCCGACGGCACCGGCTCCGAGGCGACGCGCATCGTCAAGGCACGCTGGCCGAGCGCGAAGGTCGTGATGCTCACGGCGATCGCCGACGACGAGACCGTGCTCGAGTCGATCCAGGCCGGGGCGGATGGCTACCTGACGAAGGACCGGGCGGTCGCCGAGGTCGTCCAGGCGGTGCGGTCGGCGCATGCCGGCGAGATCCTGCTCCCGCGGTCGGTCATCGTCGACATCGCGCGACGCGTCGTCGCCGCGCGCGACCGGCAGCAGGACCGCGTCCTCGTCGAGCCGCTCACGCCGCGCGAGCTCGAGGTGCTCCGTGCGCTCACCGAGGGGCTCGCGTCCCCCGAGATCTGCGAGCGGCTCGGGATCACGCCGAACACGCTCCGGACGCACGTGCAGAACATCATGGGCAAGCTGCACGTGCACTCGAAGCTCGAAGCCGTCGCGTTCGCGCTCCGGCACCGGCTCGTCGAACCCCCGCGCCCCGAGGGCTCGCTCTTCTAGGTTTGCGGGCGCCACCGGGATCCGTCGCCTCGGCCGACCCGGCAGGGACGACGCCGCCGACCGCCGCGCTCGGGCTCGAGCCGCCCGGTACGAACCGCGTGGCCGCGCGTCCGGGTCACCCGGCTCGACGACGGTCCCGGCCCGACCTCCGCTCTGCGACGCGTCGCTCGGCGCCCCGTGGCTCGTCATCCCCGGGCGACTGGCGCCGCCGCTCGACCTGCCGCCGCACGGCCTGGCGTCTCTCGTCGTTCAGGAACGCGCCGCAGCGCGGACAGCGCCGCTCGTCGGGGAGCAGCGCGGAAAGGGAGTGCGTGGAGTAGACCCGCCGTCCGCAGGTCCAGCAGGCAAACAGTGGCATCCGGGCACTGTCGCACAGCGGCATGCCGGAGGGGAATGCCCGGGGAACCCGCGGCGGCGGAATCCCCGGGCGTCGGATCATCAGACGGCCGGAACCGCGCTGAATCCCCGGGCGTCGGACCGTCAGACGGCCGGAACCGCGCTGAGTGCCTCCCGCACCGCCTCGGCCGGGTACTCGTAATCCTCGAGCCGGCCGGCCAGGTATCGCTCGTACGACGACAGGTCGAAGTGGCCGTGTCCGGAGAGTCCGAACAGGATGACCCGCGGCGTTCCCGCCTCGCGGGCCTCGATCGCCTCGTCGATCGCGACCCGGATCGCGTGCGCCGACTCGGGCGCCGGCGCGATGCCCTCGGTCCGGGCGAACTGGACGCCCGCCTCGAAGGTCGGGAGCTGGTGCACGGCCTGCGCCTCGATGATGCCCCGCTCCTTCAGCAGGCTGACAAGCGGCGACATGCCGTGGTAGCGCAGCCCCCCGGCGTGGATGGGCTCCGGGATGAAGTCGTGGCCGAGCGTGTACATCTTGACCAGAGGCGTCAGCTTCGCGGTGTCGCCGAAGTCGTACTCGTACACGCCGCGTGTCAGCGTCGGGGCCGCCTCGGGCTCCACGGCGACCACGCGGTACGTCGCCTCGCCGCGCAGCATCTGCCCGACGAACGGGAACGCCAGGCCGCCGAAGTTCGAGCCGCCGCCCGCGCACGCGATGATGACGTCGGGCGCCTCGCCGGCCATCTCCATCTGCGCGATCGCCTCGATCCCGATGACGGTCTGGTGCAGCAGCACGTGGTTGAGCACCGACCCGAGCGAGTACCGGGTGTCCTCGCGGCCGGCCGCGTCCTCGACGGCCTCGCTGATCGCGATTCCGAGCGAGCCCGGGCTGTGGGGATGCTCGGCGAGCACGCGACGGCCGTACTCGGTCGTCGGGCTCGGGCTCGGGACCACCTCGGCGCCGTACAGCTCCATGAGATTCCGGCGGTACGGCTTCTGGTCGTAGCTCGCCCGCACCATGTAGACCTTCACCTCGAGCCCGAACAGGGCCCCGGCGAAGGCGAGCGCGCTCCCCCACTGCCCCGCGCCGGTCTCGGTCGCGAGGCGTCGGACCCCCTCCTGACGGTTGTAGAACGCCTGGGCGATGGCGGTGTTCGGCTTGTGGCTGCCGGCGGGGCTCGTGCCCTCGTACTTGTAGTAGATGTGAGCCGGGGTATCGAGCGCGCGCTCGAGCCGGTGCGCCCGGAAGAGCGGGGCCGGCCGGTAGAGGCGGTAGGCGTCGCGGACCGGCGTGGGGATCTCGATCTCCGGTTCGGTGCTCACCTCCTGTCCGATGATCGCCATCGGGAAGAGCGGGGCGAGGTCGGCGGGGCCGATCGGCTGCGCGGTCCCTGGGTGGAGGACGGGCGCGGGTGGCTCGGGCAGGTCGGCGACGATGTTGTACCAGGCCTTCGGGATCCGGCTCTCGTCGAGCAGGAACTTCGTCTGCTGGCTCATGACGGTGCGCACCTCCGCTGGTGTCCCGGCCAAAGGCCCGGACGTGAAAACAGCCCCGTCCCGCGAGGGACGAGGCTGTGACCTCGTGGTGCCACCCTACGTTCCGGCCGCGTCGCGGCCGCTCATTCCGCGGTCCGGGTCATCACCTGACGCCGTACCTGGCCCTGCGCTAACGGTGGGCCTCCGGCCCCGACTACTGCGCGTCCCCTCGGTCGCGGTTCGCGGGGGCGTCTCGCGGGTCCATTCTCCGCCCCGCCGACGGCGCCGGCTTCCACCCTCCCGGCTCGCTGTGGCCCGCGGTTGACGGGTACTCGTCCCGGTCAACGACTGTCGAGCGAATCTACCCGGGCGCGCCGCCTGCCGCAAGCACGCCAGCTGGGAGCGGGCGCCGGGCTCCCGCCCCTACCGAGGCGGCGTGCCGAGCGCGGTCTCGAGCAACGGCGTGTGCTGCGCGCCGGTCCGGCCGAGCACGCTCCGGAACAGCACGACGCGATCGACCGTCCACCCGAACGGGTCGGCCCCGCGCCCACGGCTGCTTCCCGCTGCCGCGGGTCCGCCGCCGAGCCCGACCGGCGTAGGCGCCGACGTGCCGCCTGCCCCGACCCGCCGAACTCCGGCCTCGGCCTCGCGCGCGGCGTGCAGCGCGGCGTCGAGCGCGCCGACGAGCGCGACCGGTGCCTCCCGCGCGATCGTGAGGTGCGCCCGGAACGGCTCGCGCGGAAGCTCGTCGGGGACGAGCAGCGTCGCAAGCGCCCGGGCGAGCGCGCCGATCTCGTCGCCTCCTCGCTCGAGCCCGATCCAGGCAACGCGCCCGAACCGCCGCTCGAACGCGCCGGCATGGCCCAGCGCCGCTTCGAACGGTCCGGTCGCCGCGGCCGCCGCCTGCACCGCCTGCTCGACCAGCGGGACCTCGGAGCGCGCCGTATCCCCGAGGAACCGCAGGGTGAGGTGCCATGTCTCCGGCCCCAGCCAGCGTCCACCGCGCACCTCGTCGCGCACGCGCCACACGGCGCCCTCGAGCGCCGATCGCACCTCGTCGGGCAGCGGCACCGCGATGAACAGCCGCCACGCGTCTCTCGAGTCGGACTCCGGTGCCTGTGGTCCATGCCGCGGATCCCGGGCGCCGCTCGACCCGGCGGTCACGTCGCCATCCGCACGTCGCTCCGATCTACGCCGTCCGGCTCGCCATGCCATCGATCCCGAGCAGGCGCACGAGCCCGAGCAGGTCGCGCGCGACCGGCACCTCCGGCCACCCGGGCAGCCCGCGGGCATAGCGCGCGCCGCGGTCGAGCAGGACCGGCCGGATGCCGAGCTGTCCCGCACCCACGACGTCGGCCTCCGGGCTGTCGCCGACGTGCATCGCGCGCTCCGGTGCGACTCCCGTGACCTCGAGCGCGTGCGCGAAGATCTCGCGCTGGGGCTTGACGTAGCCGACGCGGGCCGACGCGACCACGGCCTCGAAGTGGTGGGCGAGCTCCAGATCGTGGAGAAGCTCGGGCAGCCCCCAGACCCAGTTGCTGATCACGGCGCGCCGGATGCCCGCCGCGGCGATGGCCTCGAGCGCCGGGTGGACGTCCGGGAAGACGTGCCACGCGGCACGCCGCTCGAAGAACTGGCCGAGATGGCGATAGAACTCGTCCGGGAGGTCCTCGTAGCCGAGCAGCGCCATCGCGCGGACGTCGAACTGCTTGATGCGCTGGAACGACCCCTCCGGCGTCGCTTCGAACGGACCCGGCGAGTCCCACAGCCCTTCGCCGAGCGCCTGCGCGAAC
>JAKAAV010000023.1 GCA_021802185.1 Chloroflexota bacterium
TCCGGCGAGACGTGCGAGGCCGTCGCCATGATCTGGTGCTGGTCCTGCTGGTGCAGCGTCGAGAGCGCGATCTCCGCGAGGGACACGCACCGCCCGTCGGCCGACCAGGCTGCCTGATCGCGCAGCCCGATCGAGCCGGCACTCACCCCGAGCAGCAGGGCCGCGCGCTCGACGATCTGCGCACGCACCTGCTCGGCCGCTCGCTTGACCGCGGTTCCCGAGATGTAGGTCGTGCTCGACGCGTACGCGCCGGTGTCGAAGGGGGTCAGGTCGGTGTCGGACGAGTACACGATGATGTCCTCGCGGCGCACCCCGACCACCTCCGCCGCGATCTGCGCGAGCACGGTGTCCGAGCCCGTTCCGAGGTCCGTGGCGCCGACCAGGAGGTTGAACGATCCGTCGTCGTTGATCTTGAGGCTCGCGCCACCCATGTCGAGTCCCGGGATGGCCGTGCCGTGCATGGCCATCGCGAATCCGAGCCCGCGCCGGACATGCGGCCGATCCGGCGGCTGCCTCCAACCCGCGTCGTCCCGTCGCTCCCAGCCGATCGCCCGCTGACCCTGGAGCACGGCCTCCTCGAGTCCGCTCGAGTTGATGAACGGCATCCCCGCGGCCTCGGGATCGCCTTCGCCGAGCTGCGGTGCCATGTCGAGAGGGTCCCCGACGCCCGCCCAGTTGAGCCGCCGGAACTCGATCGGATCCATGCCGACCGCGGTCGCGACGTCGTCCATGTGCGCCTCGAGCGCGAACAGCGCC
Source organism: Chloroflexota bacterium (assembly GCA_021802185.1). Lineage (GTDB taxonomy): Bacteria > Chloroflexota > Limnocylindria > Limnocylindrales > CSP1-4 > JAJYNJ01. Next base: position 757 of record JAKAAV010000023.1, read on the forward strand.
TGGGGCGCGCCGTACCCGCGGAAGGCCCCCGGCACGGGGAGGTTCGTGTACGCGACGTCGCAGTCGAAGTGCTTCGCGGGGCAGTTGTACGAGCTCAGGCCGCGCATGCCGGTCACCATCTGCACCGTCAGCCCGTGCGTCCCGTAGGCCCCGGTGTTCGCGACCACGCGCATCTCCTGCGCGGTGAGCTTCCCGTGCGCGTCGACGCCCGTCCTGAACGTCACGGTCTGCGGATGCCGGCTCCGCGAGGACATGAACTCCTCCTCGCGGGTGAGCTCGAGCCGCACCGGGCGGCCGGTCGCCATCGTGAGGTGTCCCACGATGTCCTCGATGAGCATCTCCTGCTTCGCGCCGAACCCGCCGCCGATGCGTGGCTTGACGATCCGGATCTGCTTCACCGGGAGCCCCAGCAGCGGCGCGAGCATGCGCCGGACGTGGAACGGCACCTGGGTCGAGGAGGTGATCTCGAGCCGCTCGTCGCTGTCCCACCGTGCGATCGCGATGTGCGGCTCGAGCGGCGCCTGCTGGACCTGGTGGACACGGTACGTCCGCTCGACCACGTGATCCGCGATCGCGAATCCCCGTTCGACGTCGCCCGTCCGGGCATCGATGTGGTGGACGATGTTGCGCCCCGCGTCGTGCGCGCCTTCCATGTCCGGCTCGTCGTGGATCACGGGTGCGCCGTCGCGGATCGCCTCGTTCTCGTCGAACACGGCGGGGAGCGGCTCGTAGGTCACCCGGATCAGGTCCAGCGCAGCGCGAGCGATCTCCTCGGTGTCGGCCGCGACGGCCGCCACGCGGTCGCCGACGAACCGCACCTTGTCGTCGAAGCTGACCTGGTCGTACGGCCGCGGGTTCGGGTAGCTCTGGCCACCCGATGCGTACCGGACTCGGGCCACGTTGCCGTGGTGGATCACGGCGTGGACGCCGGGCAGCGCCCGGGCCGCGGAATCGTCGATCGACACGATCCGGGCGTGGGCGTGCGGGCTGTACAGCACCTTGGCGAACAGCGTCCCGGACAGGTCGCGGTCGTCCGTGAAGGCGGGGTTGCCCTTCGCGAGCTTCACGGCGTCGGTCTTCGTCTCGGCGTGTCCCACCACGCGGGTGGCCGGCACGTCGGCGTGCGGGACCACCCTCGGCGCGAGCGGCGCGAGGCTGTCGCGGTCGTGATGCGCTCCGCCGGATCCCTCGAGCCGGTCGAGAGGCGCGACGTCGATGGTCGGGGGTACCTCGCCGCGCAGCATCGCAGCCGCGCGCAGCACGGCATGCACGGGTCGAACGTACCCGGTCTCGCGGTCGAGGATCCCCGACAGCGCGTCCCTGGCCTCGGCCTCGGTCGGGTCCGGGTTCCGGTCGAGGAGCGCCTTCGCCGCGAGGATCATCGCGGGCGTCGAGTACCCGGACTGGATCGCGCCGGCGTCGATGAACGCCTGCTGGATCGGGTGCAGCGTGCCAGGGACGGACAGCCCTTCGACCGTCTCGATGCGGTGCCCCTCCGCCTGGACCGCCAGCATGACGTCTGCCGACACGAGGCGGCCATCGACGAGCACGGCCGCCGCGCCCGTCTCGCCGGTGTCCGACGCGTACCGGACGCTGTAGAAGCCTGCGCGCCGGAGCACGGTGCGCAGGGATTCGTGCGGCTCGGAGGCGATGCTGCGCGAGGTTCCGTTGATGGTGAGGGTGAGGGTCACGCCCGTTCGCTCCCTCCGACGCCGGCCAGCGCTCGTGCGACGAGCACGTCCGCGAGATGCGACCTGAAGGCAGCCGATCCCCGGAAGTCCCCGCGTGGGTCGAGCCGCGCGAGCTGCTCCGGATCGACGAGCACCGGCCGCGTCGCGACGCCGGACACGGCGACGCGAACCGTGCCGCCGGCCTCCCGGCACGCGACGGCCATCACGATCGGCGAGTCCATTGGCGTCCGACCGGTCCCATGTGCGCCGGCGCGCTCCACGAGCGGGATCGTCACGTCGGTGATGATGCCGCCCTCGATGAGGCCGCGATCGTCGAGGACCGCGTCGAGGGGGTGCCGAGCCTTCGACCCGACCCGCGCGACGCCGACGATGGCGCCGTACGCGAGCAGGCCGGTGAGCAGCGGGCTGTCGGGATCGCCGCCACCGATCGTGCCCCCCACGGTCGCGGCGTTGCGGATCGTGCTCGGAGCCTCGAGGCGTGCCAGGCTGCGGAGCACGTCGGGGACGAGGTCGGAGTCGACGATGTCCTGGAGGCGCGCGGTCGCGCCCACGCGCAGCCGTCCGGGCTCCTCATGGATCCCGTCGAGGCCGAGCGCCTGCAGGTCGACGGCCACGACGGGCCGCCGATCGGGGCGCGCGTTGACCGCGGTGCCGCCCCCGACCACCACTCCGTCTGTCCGGGCGGCCAGAGCGAGCGCCTCGTCGAGCGTGCGCGGCCGGAAGTAGCCCGTGATCATGTCCTCATCACCCTTCATCCGGTTGCCCGGTCGAGGTCAGGCAGCCACCGCGAGGGGAGCCTTCGGCGGCTTGGCGGCGGGAGCGCGGTGGCGATTGTACGTGCCTGGTCCGGCCGCTCGCCGCCCTCGGTGACAACCCGAGTGCCGCCGGGCACGCCGAACGACCTCCGCCATCCGCGCACGGCGCAGGAGCAGCGGTGCGCCGCCGGGCGGCCACGGCGGGATCGTCGTCGTCAACCGGTCGTGGGAGGGGGTACTGGCGCGCCCGGCAGGAGCCGGCGACGAGGTGTCCACCTATCACGTCAATATCATCGGCCGCACAGAGCGGGCAGCCCGGATCGGCGAGAGCGCCTAGACCTGCGCGACGCGGGACCGAGCCACGACCCGAAGCCGTCCGGCCGCGCCAAGCACGGTCCGACCGGCACGAGTCGGCGCGCGTCTCATCGGAAGCGCATGCGGCTCAAGGAGATCCGGTGGGCGAGGCTTGGGTGATTGTCAAGGCGTGCGGCGTGACCTTGCCAGTGGCGAGATCGAGGACGGACGCCGACAGAGCCCCACCGCCAATCTGGAACTCCTGCTGTGGGAAACCCGCAGGCGTCAGGAGCACGGCCGCGGTGTCGCCCGAGACCTGCGTCCAAAGGTAGTATGCCGGCCTCCCGCTCGCCACCGTTACCAAGGTGCGCAGCGATCCGCTAGACATCGAGGCAATGGAAATGTGCTGTGTCTGGGCGCCTGCCGGCAACCCGCGACCGGCGCCCACGGTATTTGGATCCATTCCGGTCTGCATCACAAGCCGAGCTCCGTCGGTCGTGAGGTAGCCGCGATCGAACAGTAAGTCCGGGATCGTCCACGCGGTCCGGCCGGAGGCGAGCAAGTACGCGTAGAGGTTCCGCGCGTCGTAGGTGACCACGAGCGCGTCGCTTACGACTTGCGCGGTTCCCTGCACCTGGATTCGGGTATGCGTCCCGGACGGGAGGTTGATGATGTCCAGTTCCGTCACCGGCGACGACGCAGGGAACCCGATCTCGGACACGAGGGTCTTGCCGCTCGGACTCAGCGCAAGCGAGTTCCGTCCTGCGTCAGGCGCCAGAAGCGTCGTGACCTGGCCGGAGGCGAGGTCGAGGGTATAGACGCCACTGGCAGGCGAGGACGCGACTGGCTGCATGACGAAATAGAGGTCCGAGGTCCCGAGAGCGCCGAGCAAGATATGGGCGCCCGGCTGCGCATATTGCGCCACACGTTGTCCGCTAGCGACGTCGCGGACGACGATGGTGTCGAACGCGGTCGTTTCCGACGCCACCCTTCCATCGCCCACGGCAAGCACGCGCTCGTTGGAGGGCAGAGTAAGGTGCGCGCTGTTGTCGAGGAGGCCCACGGCGTAGGGCGCGGTCGCCTCGAGCGGTCCCATTTCGGCCCATGCCTTGTTGGTGAGACCATCGGGCAGCAGGATCGGCACGGATGTCGCGAGGGTCGGGGCCGGAGCGGCGGAAGCAGGCGGGGAGGGGGTCAGCGCAGCGCTCGGGGTCGCCTGGCTGGTCGCGCCTGGCGCGAGCACGTCGTTGGGAGGCAACGTCGAGACGAGCAGCAGCGCCACGACCGCTAGGATCACTGACGCCGCCACGGCCACGCCGAGGCGGAGCGGCGGGAGATGGCGGGATGCGAGCTGTCGCCGCGGATGCTCGTAGGGAATGGCCGCCACGCGCGTGTGCAATGAACCAGGAGCGTCCCCTCTCGCGATACGTCTCGCGATCTCGCGCACTTGCTGTTCCAAGAGCTCGTCGTTCATTAGACTACCTCCCGCGCCTCGGCCTCGAGGGCGGCTCGCAGCTCGCGCATGGCATAGTGCAGCCGGCTCTTGACCGTTCCTGGTCGCTGGCCCGTGCAGACTGCGATCTCCTGGATCGAGCGGTCCTCGATGTAGCGCAGGGCGACGACGACGCGGTGTTCGGGAGAGAGGGCCAGCATGGCCCGCTCGATTGCGTCCGAGCGAACGAGCGCGTCGGCGTGGTCGGGAGCGGCGCCCATGTCAGGATCCCCGAGAGCCACGGGCCGCAGCCGTCGCTTCGCGATCCGATCGCGGCACGCATTCACGACAATCCGGCTGAACCACGCCTCGAACCGCTCGCGGTCGCGGACGTCCCCGAAGTGCTCCCACGCGCGGAGAGCGGCGTCATGCACCGCGTCCTCCGCCTCAGAGCGGTCGCCAGCCAGAATGAATGTGGCGAGCCGATAGGCGGCATCCAGGTGCGCCTCAACAAGATGGACGAAGGCGGCTTCGGGCTCCCCCGGTGCAGCTGCGCGATCGTGGGGCGCCACGGACCTCATCTCCTGGTGGTCGTGTCTCTCGTGCCTGATATGACTGTCGAGCAAGGCGGAAGGTTCAATTCTCGTCAACGCCAGTCCGTGCTCTCTCGGGCATCGCAGACGCGCCTATCACGTCATCTCGAACGGCTTGGGCGCGCCCGGCGGTCGCGAGCGGCCTCGAGGACGGACTCCCGGAGGAACGAGCCGCCTTTGGCTCACCGGCCCCGATATGGTCGTCGGCGATTAGCGGCCGGACAATCCGCCGGGAGAGGGTACGCCGACGCCGAGGTGGCGGAGTCGGCTCAGGTAGCGGAAGGTAGTGTTGCCGGCCCTCTCGCCAGATCCCTCGCGGCCGGTCAGATTGGGCAGTTGCCCGCGCGATGGGCGCTCGGGCCGGTGTTCATCGACGGCCAAGCAGCGGGCGGAATCCGGCTCGAGGCGGTGGCGGAAGAGCTGAGCCCCGGACATGCGGCGGGGTCGAGCGTTCCCGCCAGAACGCCTCAAGCTCTAACTCGTCTATGAGCCACCGGCGGCGAGACTCGCGTTCCTCCTGCTACAGCTCGTCGGCCTCCAGCGCTGGACGACCCCATCGCTTCATGGGCGCGACCCGCCGACGACCTTTGAGGCCAACCTTGAGCGTGCCGCCGTCGGTCAGCAGCCCCGCGGGGGATCGTCCGCCGCCCTGCCCGTCAGGAAGATCCGGACGACGCAGCAGATCCACGCGGCTCCACTAGTCGGTGCCGTCCTCTCCACAGGCCCTAGGATGCCGTAAGAGCGATCGCATCCTCCCACAATGCCCCTGACGAGAGGTCGAGAAGGCTCAAAGGACACACGCCTCCATTGATTTGGAAGGTGTCGGCTGGAAAGACGCCCGCGGCGATGACACTGCCGTACGTATCCCCCGAAATGTGAGTCCACAGGTAATTCATAGCGTGTCCGAATGGGGCTTCTGACAGATTGTGCTTCTCGCCTGTCGCCAAGTCGATCACGGCGATCCGCGAGCGAAGTGCATCCAGAGAGAACGCCGCCAAGTTTTGATCGATGAGATTCGGATCGATGCCGGTCTGAGCCACGAGCCGTGCGCCGTCGCTCGTGACATAACCACGTTGATAGAGAATGTCGGGAATGGACCATCTCAATGCGCCGGTGCTCAAGTCATATCCCATCAGTCCAACGTCGGACTTGGTGACCAAACAGGAGATCCCGAGCGTCACGAGCTCCCCCGTGACGGTAAGGGATCGGCTGGCATTGGAGGCCAACTGGAACAGCTCGATGGATGTGGCACGCGCGGGCCCCGCCAGGACTGTCGCCAGCATTTGGCCAGATGGACTGACTTGGGGGATGCCGCGACCGGCAGCCTCGGGGAGCACCATCATCTGAATGCCATCTGGCAATGTCACCTGGACAACGGATGCACTCCAGACTCGCACGTCGGATTGGAGCGTGAAATACAGCCGATCCGAGAGGAGCGCCACCCCTCGCGGATGGACGTAGCCACCTGGCCACCGGTTGGTCCAGACCACGTCGCCTGTCTCAACGTCACGCACGTAGAGCGACGTCGCCAAGAACAGACCGCTTGAGGGTGACAGGTCATAGACCAGCGACGCAATACGCCCTCCTGCCGCCGCCACGGGGAACTCTCCGAAGGGCAGCACGATGCGAGCGTCTGATCCTAGAATCCCACCGAACGCGGGGAATACCCCCTCAAGCGGCGGCATGGTCACCCACGTCCTTCCGAGAAGATCGCTGGGTACGGCTGTCGAAGTCATGTCCGCTATGTCCCTCGCCGGCTTCTCAAGACTGCTTGCCTAGGACGCATCGCACGTAGCCGTCACCGTAGAGGCCGTTCATAAACTGGTACAACTCCGATTGTGACCATGCGTTCGGTTGTGATTGGCAGTTGTCCGGGTCGTAGACCGTGAACATGCTACCGGCCGAGTCGGCATACAGGACGAATACTGAGTGACCACCGTGCGCCTGCGAGTCACACTTGAACTTGGCCGGCATCGTGTCGTAGTTGCCGTTCATTACGGCGCAATAGCCCGGTCCCCCCGTCTTGAGATCATTGACGAAGTTGGCCCACAGCAGGGTGTACGCTTTGGAGTTGTATGCGGGACCGCCATCCCACATTGTCTGTCGGCCGGGAGGCAGGGCTAGTGCCTGACCGAGCCCGGTGTAAGTCGTTCCGGCGTCTGGGCATGGCTGCCCGGTGCAGGGCGCTATTGGCCCTCCGTTCGTGCCGCAGTCGTGTCCGTACACGGCTCGGTCGTACCAGATTCGGAGGGTCGCCCCCGTAGGGTTGTAGGCATTGCAGGACTCGCTGGATCTGACCATCGCTGCGGACGTCGGACCACAGTTGACGTACTGGCAGAAGCTCCCGTCGAATTGCGAACGGTAGACTGGCGGCCACTGCGGGCTACAGCCGAGAGCTGTCTGCGGGAAACGGACGTTCAGGATGTCGGCGAATACCAGTGTGCCAATTGTGGCCAATCCGCGCCGCAGGAGACTGCGTCGAGTCATGTGCATATGGAACATACCTCCCTTACGATGGGGAACCTGCGACGCTTGTGCGGTCGCGACCATAGCGAATGACTCCGAAGATCAGACCGAAGATGATGATCTCGCCTACTGTGAGGACGATGGAGTTGTGGAGCACTGGCGCTTCCATTGCGCTTCCCGACAGAAATGGCAGGCATGTCGACGCCAATCCCCATACCAGGGCTCGCAATGCCTTTGTTCGTGTCGCTCTCCCCGATCCCGATGCGCAGCCGCACGAACCAGAGTGGCCGAGATGCATTGCAAGCGAGAGCACCAGAGAGTAGCTAAACAGGAGGGCACCTGCCTGTAACAGACCGACGGGCTGGCCCGTGGCAAGGACGACAGCGGTCATGAACTCGAGTGCCGGAACGGCCCATCTGAGATGGTGGATCGAGTGCGCAGGCAAGGAAGGGTAGGCAGCGAGTTCCGCGCCCCATTCCGGTCGGCGTTTGTCAATCGCAGACGCCGCAAAGACTACGGCGAGGAACAGGGCTGTCGGGTGCTCGATGAAACGAGCTAGAACACTGATCATGGCGGTGACATTCCGCACGCCGCGATGGGTTCTATCCGGCAATTAGCGGGCACGTGTTCCCGTCCCGTGCGAAGCCAGCTCGGATATGCATCGCCAGCGAAACGGTGCGGCACAGCGGCACCTGTGCAGTATGGATTGCCCTGTCGTTGAACAATGGTGGACGGGGTGGCAAAGGTCATCGGCCCCGCCTTGACCGGGCCGAATGGCCCGGACGGTGGAGGGCCAGCTGGCGGGGCTGCGGCTCACGGAGCCGGTGCTCGATGCGGTTCGGTCGCTGGCGGGGGCGGCAGCCCCGTCCTCCACATGCCTCCGACGCCGTGAACTGGAGCGAGAGCTCGCCGAACGGGCGGCGGCGCATGCAGCGCGCCGCCTCTCCACCGAGGCGTACCTTGCCGAGCACACTCGCCTCAGCGCCGAGCTGGATGCTTTGGACGCCACGACCGGCGCCGCAGACAGTATCGATCCGGAGGACGCCGTGGCGGAACTGCGCAACCTGGCCGCAGCTTGGCAGGACGCCGCACACCAGCCCGAGACTCGTCGCGGACTCGTGCGGGCGCTATTCCGACGACTGACCGTCCTGGGAGACCGAATCGTCGACGAGGAGCCGAGCCCCTCTGCCTACCGCTTCGGGCTCGATCTGGCCATCCCCGACTACGTGGTTTTGGCGCGCCCGGCAGGATTCGAACCCGCGACCTAGTGGTCCGAAGCCACTCGCTCTATCCACTGAGCTACAGGCGCGCGCTGTGATGGTAGCAGCGAGCATCGCGACGGCTGGCCGTCTGTGGCTGGCCGTCACTACCGCCGCAGGCCGCGGCCACCGCGCTGACGCCCGAGCTCGTCGTCGCGCACCGGGACGGGCTGCTCGCAGTCGGCGCGCGACCCGCACCCGTGTGCGCACGCCTCCGACCCCGGCGGGTTCCACGACATGCACGATCCGCACAGCCACCGCGTGGCCGGGTCTCGAGGCGCTCTCCCCAGCCGGCGCGCGCGTCCGACGACGCCGGCAAGGAGCGGCGGCGCGGTCCAGGCGTGCGCCGCGAGCCGCGTGAGCAGCGGCGGCGCGACCCTGAGCGCGAGCGCGGCGAGACACACCGCGACGGCCCCCGCGACGAGCGCAGCCCCCCAGTCGATGCCCGCCACGTAGCGCGCGAAGTCCGCGTTCGGGTCCATCGAGGTCGACGCGATCCGAAGCACGAGCGGCGACGTCGCTCCGACCCGCTCGGCGAGCTCGGCGGTCGTCGCCTCGAGCGGGTCGCGCGGCATGCAGCAGTTCATCAAGCCGAAGGCGGCCATGTGCGTCGCGGCGAGCGGCTGCGACGTGAACAGCATCTCCCTCACGACGTGCATGTCCGCGACCTTCTCAGGTCGAGCGGTGATCCGGCCGACCGACCCGCAGACCTCGGTGATCACTCCCACGCGGGCGCCTCGCTCCCTCGAACGCTGTCCGGAACCAGCCTCCGCGACGCATGATCGGGGATCAAGGCCTGTTCGGCCCGAGTCCGCGCACGCGGGCAGTGGCATCTGGCCGCGTCCGCACGTGGGCCGCTCGCCTGCCCTCGCGGACGCCTCCCGGTGCCGGCGGCGCGCGGCTACCCTTGCGCCACTGGCGGCGCGTGAACAGGGAGGCAGCACGTGTTCAGGCACATCCTCGTGGCCGTCGACGGGAGCCGGCACGCCCACGATGCCGTGGCGACCGCGGCGCGGCTCGCGCGGGAGCTCGGCTCGGACCTCACGCTTCTCACGGTGTACCCCGCGCCGCCCCGGTTCGAGGGGGAGCCGGAGTATTCGGCTGATCTGGAACGGGCGATGGCCGCCGCCGACGCGATCCTGGATGGTGCGGCGAGACTCGTCACGGCCGAGGGAGGTCCCGAGCCGGAGCGCGAGTCACTGGCAGGTCAGCATGCCGGGCCGGCGATCCTCGACGCCGTGGCGTCCGGGCGGTTCGATCTGCTCGTCATGGGCACCCGCGGCCTCGGGCGCGTCCAGAGCGTGCTGCTCGGCTCGGTCTCGGCGCAGGTCGCCGGGCACAGCCCGATCCCCGTCCTGATCGTGCACGAGGGGCACGGCGCGCCCGAATCCTGAGCACCACCCGAGGCGCCCACTGCGGGACCGGCGCGCCTCCGAGACCACCGGTGCGCCTTCGCGACCGAGACGCTCGCGCGCCCGAGGCGCCGACGCGACCGGACCGGGCCGCCGGCCGACCACGCGCCGACGAACCAGCGCGTGCGGGTGACGGAGCCCGCGCCGATGAGCGGAGCCGGGGCCGGAGAGCCAGCCGCGCGCCGCCACCAAGCGCGAAGGTCAGTCGCGAGCGGGTGCGCCTGCCACGGTCGACCGCCCGTGCGCGCGCTGCTGCGCGGTCGTCGTCGCGCGCAGCGGCAGCTCGTGCAGCAGGAGCGACGCGGCAGCCGCGACGACCGCAGCCGCGGCGCCGAGCCACATCGCGTTCGCCAGCGCGATCGAGAACGCCTGGTGGAAGCCCTGCAGGAACGCGGACTGGAGCTGCGGCGGGATCTGGCTCAGGAACTGCGCCGTGGCCGACCCGCCGACCGACGTGAGGTCCTGGCCGATGTTGAGCGACGCGGGGGCCGTTGCCGGCACGTAAGCCGCCGGAGCGCCCGCCTTCACGATCTGCGTCCGCAGCAGGTTCCAGGTCAGGTTGTTCTCGAAGAGCGTGAACGCGATCGTCAGCCCGAACGAGGTGCCGATCTGGCGCATGAGCGTGAGGTCGCTCGTGGCCGTGCCGAGCAACTGGATCGGGACGGCGTTCTGCACGATCAAGGTGAAGATCGCCATCATCGGGCCCACGCCGATCCCCGCCACGGCCATCCACAGCCACAGGGTCGCCGTGGGCGTGTCGGCGCGAAGGTTCGTGAACAGGGCGAGCCCGACGGCGAGCAGGACCATGGCGCCGACGAGCAGCCACTTGTAGTGGCCCGTCCGGCTCACGAGCTGGCCGGAGATGACCGAGCTCGCGATGAGGCCGAACAGGAACGGGAACAGGTCGTAGCCGGAAGCCGTGGAGCTTGCGCCCTGCACGACCTGGAACCAGAGCGGCAGGAAGATGATCGCGGTCGCGAACCCGAAGGTCGCCAGGAACGTCGCCACCGACGACACCGCGAACGTCCGGTTGCGGAACAGGCCGAGCGGGATGACCGGATCCTCCGCGCGCGTCTCGGCGAACACGAACGCGACGAGGAACACGATGCCGGCGGCGAAGCCGCCGATGACGCCCGGAGCAGTCCAGTCGCCGTTCTCCGCGATGGTCAGCGCGATGAGGATCGGGACGATTCCGAGCGTGAGCGTCACGATGCCCGGGATGTCGAGGTTCATGCGCGCCCCCTCGCGCCGGACGGTCGGGAGCAGCCGCCAGATCAGGAACAGCGAGATGGCCCCGATCGGCAGGTTCACGTAGAAGACCCAGTGCCAGCTGATGTGGTCGGTGAGGAACCCGCCGAGGAACGGCCCGACGAGGAACGCGACGCCGAACACCGCGCCGAACAGGCCCTGGTACTTGCCCCGTTCGGCCGGCGAGAACAGGTCGCCGATGA
>JAKAAV010000024.1 GCA_021802185.1 Chloroflexota bacterium
CACGTCCGCCGGCAACTCCTCGGCGATGGCGCGCGCGATGACCTCCACTCGCTCGGCCTCGCCGAACAGGGCCGCCTTGCGGGGGTTCTGGAGGACGGCGAGGACCACGCGGTCGAAGACGCGCGCCGCCCGTTCGACGATGTCGAGGTGGCCATAGGTGATCGGATCGAACGAACCCGGGTAGATCGCGACGCTCATCCAGCCTCCCCGGCCGACTGGGCCTGCTCCGCCGGCCCGACCGATCCCGGCACCGGCACCGGTCGCGCGGCCCGCACGGGTGCGTAGACGCTCACGACGCCCTCCCCCACGCGTCGTTCCCGGATCCGCTCCAGCCGCCCGGCTCGCTCCGGCAGCGCGTCGCGCCAGAAGTGCCTCGCGATCACGACCGCGCCTTCCGCGAGGAGGGCTCCGCGACCGAGCGCTTCGAGCACGCCGAGCATACCAGCGTCCCCGAACGGCGGATCGACCAGCACGACGTCGTAGGGCCCGGTGGCAGCCGCCAGGAAGGCGCGGACGTCGCGCCTGTGGACGCGCACCGTGCCTCCCGCGAGCCCCGTCCGGCGGAGGTTCTCCTCGATCGATCGAACGGCACCGGGATCCCGCTCGACGAAATCGCAGCTGGCGGCTCCGCGACTGAGCGCCTCGATCCCGCCGGCGCCGCTGCCGGCGAACAGGTCGAGGACGCGCGCACCGGGCAGCACCGGGTCGAGCGAGCCGAAGATCGCCTCCTTGACGCGGTCTGCGAACGGGCGCGTCCCCGGTCCCGGGTGCACGAGGCGGCGACCTCGTGCAGAGCCGGCGATGACGCGGCCGGCCTCAGGCATGCCGCGCTCCGGATCGGGCGGTCCGGGCACGGCCCGCGCGTGACGCCGCCGCACTCGATCGCCCCCGCCCGCCCCGCGGGCCGACCGGAACCCGCTCGCCGGTCGCCTCGTTCTGCACGGTGGCGCCGTCCCCCTCCGCGAGCGCCTCACCCGCGCCGACGCGCGCCAGCCACCCAGTCTCGAGCTCGCGGCGCAGCGCGCCGAGGTCCGGTCGCAGGCCGCCGGACGGGTCCACCAGCCCCGCGGCCTCGGTGCGCGCCTCCGTCGACAGCCGCCTGTCGGCCTCGTCGGCCAGACGGGCGACACGCAGCGGCGGCAGGCCGCTCTGCTGCACGCCCAGCAGGTCGCCGGCCTGCCGGAGCCGCAGGTCCTCCTCGGCCAGCACGAACCCGTCCCGAGTCTTCTGCACGGCCTCGAGGCGGGCGCGCGCGACCTCGTCCGTGGCGTCGGACACGAGCACGCACCACGACTGCCACTCGCCCCGCCCGACCCGACCGCGGAGCTGGTGCAGTTGCGCGACGCCGAACCGGTCGGCGTTGAGGATCACCATCACGGTCGCCTCGGGCACGTCCACGCCGACCTCGACGACCGTCGTCCCGACGAGCACCCCGACCTCGCCCCGCCGGAACGCCTCCATCACGGCATCCCGGTCGCGCGGCGGCATCTGGCCGTGAACGACGCCGACCAAGGCCTCGGCGCCGCCGATGGCTCCCAGCCTCGCCGCCTCGGGCAGCGCTCGCCGGACCAGGTCCGCGGCCTCTTCGACCGCGACCGCCTCGGCGGCCTCGTCCTCCTCGACGAGCGGCACGACGACGAACGCACGGCGGCCTGCCGCCACCTCGCGCGCCACGAGCTGCCACGTCCCGCGGCGTCGGTCCTGCGGGTCGTCGCCGAGGAGCTGGTCGAAGCGCCGGATGCCGGTCGCGATCGGCAGGCGGCTGGCAGGAGGCGTGCGCAGGTCGCTGACGTCGAGGTCGGCGTAGAACACGGCGGCCAGCGTCTGGGGGATCGGCGTCGCGGTCATGAGCAGCACGTGCGGATTCCGCCCCTTCGCGGCGAGCGCGTCGCGCTGCCGGACGCCGAAGCGATGCTGCTCATCGATGACCGCGAGCGCGAGGTCGCGGAAGCGAACGGCCTCCTGGAACAGGGCATGCGTCCCGACGACGACGCTCGTCAGGCCGTCCCCGATCGCCGCGAGCGCCTCGTCCCGTTCGGGCACCGGCAGCGATCCGGTGAGCAGCGTCACCTCGTGGCCGAGCGGCTCCAGCAGGTCACGCATGGTGGTCGCGTGCTGCCGCGCCAGGAGGTCGGTCGGGGCGAGCAACGCTGCCTGACGGCCCGTGTCGGCGACGAACGCGAGCGCGAGCCCGGCCACGGCGGTCTTCCCCGAGCCGACGTCCCCCTGGAGGAGCCGGAGCATCGGACGCGTGGACGCGAGGTCGGCCCGGACCGCGGCGACCGCGCTGCGCTGATCGGGCGTGAGGCTCGCCGGCTCGCCCGTGCGCCGTCCGAGCACCGCCTCGACCGCGGAGATCGCCGACTCGAACCGGCGCGCCGGCACTTCGATCGGGTCCGCGGTGTCGGGCCGGCGCTGGCGATCGCGCGACACCATCCCGACGTGCAGCGCGAGGAGCTCGTCGAACGCGAGACGCCGCAGCGCGGCGTCCCGGTCGGGGAAGTCCTCGGGAAAGTGGACCTGCTCGAGCGCGTCCCTCAGCACCGGCAGGTCGTGCCGGAGCCGCACCTCGTCGGGCAGGTAGTCCTCGAGCCCGGGGCCGAACCGGTTCAGCGCGTCGCGGATGAGTCGCCGCACGACCGGGTTCGTCACGCCGGCGGTCACGCCGTAGACCGGCACGATGCGGCCCGCGTGGAGGGCGTCGGGCTGGTCCGGACCGAACTCCGGCGCCTGGAACTCCGGCGGCGTCAGCCACCCCTTCGTGACCGCACGACCCGTGACCACGAGCCGGTCACCGGGGTGGAGGCGCTGCTCGACGTAACGGCGCCCGTACCACACCGCCGTCGCCTCGCCACCCTCATCGTCGCGGAGGCGGGCCGTCACGACGCGCACGCGACGCCGGAACGTCTGCCCGACCTGCACATCGACGACGGTCACGCGCGCGCTCACGGGCTCGTCCGGCCCCGTGCCCGCGATCGACCGCAGGGTCCGGAGCTCGCGTACGTCCTCGTACCGGCGCGGGAGGTGGAACAGCAGGTCCTCGACGGTCGTGATCCCGATGCGCCGCAGCCGGGCGAGCGCCGATCCGGCGCGCAGCCCCGACCTCGCGAGCGGCAGCGCGAGGACGCCCTCGGGAGGCGACGGCTGGCCGGCGTCTCCCCGTCGGGCCGCGGTCGCCGGCGCGGCGTCTCCCGCTCCGGTCGCCGTCGCCGCCGGCGTCCGGCGCGTGCCGTCCGTCATGCCCGATCCGCCCGTCCGGGACCGGCCATGACCCTCACTCGGCCGCGAGCAGGTAGCGGTAGTGCGGCTGCCCGCCGTGCACCAGCTCGACCTCGACCCGCGGCACGGCCGCCCGCAGGGCTGTCGTCAGCTCCTCGGCCTCGGCGAGGTCGGCCCCGCCACCGTAGTAGACGGTCAGCAGCTCGAAGCCGGGGCGGAGGCTCGCGACGCCCGCCAGCACGGCATCGCGGCGGTTCGAGTCGGCCGCCACGAGACCATCGTCCGGGTCGAGCACGATCGCCTGCCCCTTCTTCACCTTCCGGCCGCCGATCTTCGCATCCCGCACGGCGTCGGTGACCTGCAGGGTCTGCACGGACCGCGCGGCGGCGAGCATCGTCTCGGCGTTCGCCTCGGCCGGCTGGCTGGGATCGTAGGCGAGCAGCGCGGCGAAGCCCTCGGCGGCGTTGCGTGTCGGCACGACGACGATCCGTGTCTCGCGAGCGAGCCCGGCGGCCTGCTGGGCCGCAAGTTTGACGTTCGGGTTGTTCGGCAGCACGAGCACCTCGCGCGTTCCGAGTCCCTGCGCCGCCTGGAGCAGCTCACCGGCGGACGGGTTCGCCGACTGCCCCCCGGTGACGATCTCCGCGACGCCGAAGCTTCGGAGGACGGCGACGATCCCCTCGCCCGATGCCACCGCGACGATGGGCGGGCCGACGTGCGGCGGACGGGGATGGATGCCCGCCTGCGCGGCGTCCGGCCGGAGGACCTGGCACGGCCCGTCGGACGGGAGGTCGGGGGACCCGGAAATCGCGCGCCCATCGGCGGGCGGGGCGGCGCGGCCGAGCGCGGCCCCGCGGGAACCGGTGGGGGCGCCGGCCATCCTCTGCGCCGGGGGGCGTGCCGTCGGGTCCGGCCCGGCGACGTCCCGGGTGATCGTCCGCCCGCGTGCGCCGGCTGCTCCCGATGGGACCGCGCCGACGGCGGCAGCCTCCCGGACCGGCTCGGCCCGGTCGTGCCCGTTCCCGGACGACGTGGCGGGACCGACGAATGCCTGCGCCCGCGCCTCCCGCGCGTCGCGCGCCTGCCGGTCGAGGTTCTCCACGGAGATGTGGCTGAGCGATCCGAGGGAGAGCCCGAACGCGAGCGCCTCGTCCGGCCGCTCCCCGTGGACGTGCACCTTCGCCGCCCGCGCATCTCCCGCCACGAGCACGGACTCCCCGAGCTGTCCGAGGCCGTGGCGGATCGCGTCGAGGTCGAGCGAGCGGCCCGGCGGGGGCGTGACGAGGAACACCGTCTCGTAACCGAATCCCTCGTCGCCCTGCGCGATGACGGCGGCGAACGGGACCTCCGGGCGCCCGTGCTCGGCGACGTCGCGCGAGACCACGGCGCGGAGGGCTCCCTGGAGGATCCGGTACAGCCCCTCGCCGCCGGCATCCACGACGCCGGCCTCGCGGAGCACCGGCAGCAGTGCTGGCGTCCGCTCGACCGCCTGCTCGGCAGCCTCCACCGCTGCCGCGAGGACCGCCTCCATGTCGGGGTCGTGCTCGGCTGCCGCGACCGCCGCGGCCGCCGCCTCCCGCACGACCGTCAGGATCGTCCCCTCCACCGGTTTCAGCACCGCGCTGTGCGCCTTCTGGCTGCCGGTTGCCAGCGCATGCGCGAGGTCGAGGGGGCCGATGCGCGCGGTCCTCTGGGCCAGCGCGTCGGCCATGCCGCGCAGGATCTGCGAGAGGATCACCCCGCTGTTCCCGCGCGCACCCATCAGCGCGCCGTGACCGATCGCGGTCGCCACGGCCCCGACCGTCCGCTCGCTCACGGGCACCGCCTCCGCCTCGGCGACGGCCGCGCGCAGTGTCGCGAGCATGTTCGAGCCCGTGTCCCCGTCGGGAACCGGGAAGACGTTCAGCGCGTTGATCGCCTCGGCCGACTGCTCGAGCAGCGCCAGCGAGCCGTGAAATGCCTCGAGGAGGCCCGAACCGTCGGTCCCGTGCCGGCTCACCCGGCGCTCGCCCCCGGATCGGACCTGCGGGGCCGGCGGACCTGGACGCCCGCCACGTGGATCACGAACGTGTCGACCTCGCGACCGACGGCGTGACGCACCGCGTATCGCACCGCGGACTCGACGTTGCTCGCGACCTCCGCCACGGGGACGCCGAACGCGACCCGGAGCGAAAGCCGCACGTCGATCGTGGGCGCGATCCGGACGGTCACGCCCGGCGCGGAGTAGCGCACGAGCGACTGGAGCCAGGTGCGGATGTTCGGGTTCGTGAAGCCCACGACGCCGTAGGAACCGGCTGCGGCGTCGCGCACGACGTCGGCGACGGCCCGGCGGGTCACGAGGGCGTGCCCGGGCACGGGGTTCACTGCAACTGCGTTCCTCACACGGCGGGGCGGTCGATCGAGATGCTATAGTAGCCAACCGCGGCGCCGCGGTCGCGTGCGCCATCTGCATCTGCATCACATCCTGAGGAACCCATGGCCCGCTCCTGCGCGATCTGCGGCAAGACCTCGATGGGCGGCTTCAACCCCCAGTCGAGCGGCATGAACCGAGTTCGCACCCACCGGCGCTGCGAGCCCAACCTGCACCGGCTCCCGATCGAGCGCAACGGCAGGCTCGTCAACGCGCTCATCTGCAACCGCTGCCGGCGCACGCTCGCGAAGGCCTCCTAGCCTCTCTCGCGAAGGCATCCTGGCCTCTTCCGCTCGCGCGTCACGCGCGCTCCCGGACCGCCCGCTTGCCGGCCGGCCCCGTGACGGATGGCACTGACTCCCGGCGCGGCCGCGACGCATGCTCCACGTGCCGGCGCCCGGCCTGCGCGCGCGTGCGGCGCCGTCGGGGCGGGACCGGTGTGACGGAGTGCCAGGAGTGGGCGCATCGCTGAGAGGAACCGCGACCAAGAAGCGCCACGGACGCGGCTGGCGCAAGCGCCGCGATCGCGCGACGACCACCTGGGAGCGCCGGAAGGCCACGTCGTCGACGTACTGCCGCCAGGGATCCGGCGGCCAGGAGCCGGTCCAGCCGCCCCGGCCAGCCCCCGGCTGACGCTCGGAGAGCAGCGCTAGCGGCAACGACGTGATCAGGGCCGGCCGCTCTCCGCGCTGTCGAGCCAGATCGTGAACGGTCCCTCGTTCGTCAGCTCGACCTGCATGAACGCCCCGAACACCCCCCGGCCGACCGGCACGCCCATCTCCTCGAGCGCGGACGCGTACTCCTCGTACAGCCGCTGGCCGGTCCCGGGATCGGCGGCCCGGAGGAACGACGGGCGCCGCCCGCGGCTCGTGTCCGCGTACAGCGTGAACTGGCTGACCGCGAGCACCGCGCCTCCAACGTCGAGCAGCGAGCGGTTCGTTCGGCCTTCGTCGTCCGCGAAGATCCGGAGCTCCGCCGTTCTGCGCGCCATCGCGCGCGCAACGTCGACCGTGTCGCCATGCCCGACACCGACCAGCGCGACGAGCCCGGTCTCGATCCGGCCGGTCACGCCCCCGCCGACCCGGACTTCTGCGCGGCTCACGCGCTGCAGGAGCAGGCGCATCAGCGGCGCACCAGGCCGGTCGCGGCCGCGGAGAGGCCGACGAGCACCATCGCGGCAGGGATCGCGTACTCGAGCGAGCCGGGCGCGGTCCCCCGGGACGCGAGACCGCCGACAAGCACGGCGCCGACGACGGCGAGGGCCGCGCCGAATGCCACCCGTCGCCACCCGACCTCGGACCGCCAGGCGAGCGTCATGCCTCCAAGCCGGACGCCGGGCCGACCCGCTGCCGCCTCGCCGAGCGAGTCGTCGCGCGCGCGGTCGAGCACCGAGCGCAGCCGTCCCGGGCCGTGCGTCACGAGCGCGTACGAGGCGACCGCGTACCCGACGCCTGCGATCGCGTCGGTCACGTAGTGGTCGCCGAGATACACGATCGAGAACACGACCAGCAGGAAGTACGCGAAGACGGCCCAGCCGATCCGGCCGAACCCGCGTCGGGCGAACAGGAACGCCAGGAACGGAAACGCCGCGTGGAGCGACGGGAACGCGGCCACCGGATCCGGGCCGATGTCATAGAACGTGTACGTGTAGATGTAGTGCCCGTTGAATCCCATCCAGGACGCCAGCTCGTCGAACCCGACCGGCTTGAGGTACTGGATCAGCGGCCGCCCGTCCGGGCCGTTCAGGAAGCCGTGCTCGGCGGCCCACCACGGGGGCGCCGTCGGCACGAACAGGAACGTCACGAACCCGGCGACGCAGAGCACGATCAGCGCCGCCACGAAATCGTAGAACAGCGCCCGCCGCTTGATCCACAGCAGGAACCCCACGCCGAGCGGCAGTGGGAAGTGCAGGAAGTACACGATCGTCGCGCCCATCGCGACGAGGTCGGTCCCGGCCGCTGGATGGAGCCAGCCCTGGAGCCACTCCGTGGGCAGCCGGCCGAGCCCGATCAGCCGGTCCAGCGTGATGACGTACGTCACCTGGACCGGCATCCCGAAGTTGTCGGCGAACCCTCGGAGCAGCTCGTACGCGAAGAACAGCGCGATGAACGGCACCCAGTCGCGGAAGAACAGGCGGCCGCGACCGAGCACCACCGCCGCGAGCCCGAAGCCGATCAGCAGCAGGTCGGGCGTCACGCCGATGCCCTTCGCGATCATGAGCCCGCTGATGACCGCGACGTACGCGAGGACGGCGACGAGCAGGAGCCGCTGATTGCGCGCACCGAGCGCCTCCGACTGGACCGTCTCCAAACGACCGGTCGTGGGAGTCGCCCCGTCGGCCGCGCCATCGACGTGGACCGGGCGGGCGGCGGCGCCGGCTGGCTGCGGGGTGATCCCCGATGCGGCGTCGGCGGCCGGTCCCGCGGCCGCCGACCCGGCGGCGCCCGTCGCGCCGGGCGCCGCCGCGGGACGTTCCCTCGGGGCCGTCACAGGGTCTCGTCTTCCTCGGCGAAGCCGAGTCCGAACCGCTTCCTCGCGAACACCTCGGCCGAGGCAGGCACCATCACCACCCGCTCGGCGTCCACGCCCGGCACGTACGGTCCGGTGCGCAGCACCAGCGTCGGGATTCCCGCGCGCTCGATCGTCCGGCTCAGCGCGTCCGCGTCGGCGTGCGTCAGCGTCGCCACGATCGACCACGCCTCACGGGGGATGGGCGGCTCGCCCCGCCCGATCTCCCGGGTCCAGCCCTCGTCGGCGAGTGCCTTGACGAGCCGGATCTCGCGGGCGATGTCGTGGCCGCGCTCGAAGAGCGCCGACCCGACGATGAGGATGTCGGCACCGAATCCCCCCACGAGCTCCGCCGTCTCGCGCCCGACCCCGCCCTCGACGTGGATCTCCCAGCCGTGGGGCCGGCCCGCGAACACCTTGCGGGCATCCGCGATCTTGCCTGCCAACTCGCGCCGCAGCCGCTGACCCGGCGCGGCAGGGTCCACGAGCAGGACCAGGGCGATGTCGACGACGTCCGCGTACGGAGACAGGGCCGTGAACGGCGTCCCGGGGTTCGCGGCGAGCCCGGGCGCCAGCCCGGCGTGCCGCACGCGCAACAGCGCCTCGCGCAGACCGTCGTCCGGCTCGGCGGCCTCGACGTGGAGCGTGATCGAGTCGGCTCCGGCCGCGATGAGCGGCTCGACGAGCGTCGATGGCCGGTCGCACAGCAGGTGGACGTCGAGCGGCAGGCGCGTCAGGCGGCGAAGGGCCCTCACCACGTCTGGCCCGAACGTCAGGTGCGGCACGAAGTGCCCATCCATGATGTCGAGGTGGAGCCGGTCGGCTCCAGCACGCTCGAGCTTCCGGACGACTCGGTACAGGTTGCCGAAGTCCGCCTCGACGAGGCCCGCGGCCAGCCGGGCGCGACCGCTGCTCATGGCCGCCTGGACAGGCTGGCCGCGCCCTCCCGTTCGAGGCGGTCTCGCCGCCGGCGGACCGCCTCGGAGGCCGGTTCCCCGGCCTGCTCGGCCGCGAGCTGCCCGCAGGCCGCGCCGATCTCCTCGCCGCGGTTGCGCCGCACCGTGACCGGTACGCCGGAGAGCCGGAGCACGTCCGCGAACGTGGCCACGCGTGCCGGAGTGCTGGGACGCCACGCGGTGTGGGCCACGGGGTTCATCGGGATCAGGTTCACGTGGGCGAGCCGCCCCCGCAGGAGCGCGGACACGGCGTCGGCGTCCGCGGGCGTGTCGTTGATCCCGTCGATCATGACGTACTCGTAGCTGACACGCCGCCCGGTGGCGTCGGCGTACGCGCTGGCGGCATCGACGACGTCCGTGACGGGGTAGCGCCGGTTCAGCGGCACGAGCACGTCCCGCAGCCCCCCGCGCGCGGCGTGCAGCGAGACAGCCAGCGTCCATGCCGGACGCAGGGCCGTCAGCCGCTCGATGCCGGGCACCACGCCGCTCGTGCTGAGCGTCACGTGGCGCGCCCCGAGCCCGAACCGCAGCGGGTCCGTCAGCGCATACGCGGCCTCGACCACGGCGTCAGCGTTGAGGAGGGGCTCGCCCATGCCCATGAACACGACGTTCGTGATCCGGCGGCCTTCCTCGGTCACGCGCCGGGCCCAGAAGCGCACCTGGTCGACGATCTCGGCCACCGAGAGGTCGCGCCCGAAGCCAAGCTCCCCGGTCGCGCAGAAGGGGCACCCGACGGCGCAACCCGCCTGGCTCGAGATGCACACGGTCGTGCGCTCGCGGCGGCGGCCGCGGGAGGGATAGCGCATGAGGACGGATTCGACGAGCCTCCCGTCACCGAGCCGGTGGAGCGCCTTCTCGGTCAGCCCGCCGTCCGCTGGCCGGACCACGGTGTCGGCAAGCGTGTCGACCTGGAAGTCGCGCTCGAGCGCCGCCCGGACCGAGGCCGGCAGCGTGTGCATCTCTGCTGCCGCACCGGCGTGGCGGCCCCAGTGGAAGTCCGCGATCTGCCGGGCGCGGTACGGGGGGACGTGGAGCGACTCGGCCCACGCGACGAGGGCATCGGAGCGAACGCCGGAGAGCCCCGGCCGGGGATCGGCGTCAGGGGCGGAGATCGCGATGGTGGGAAGGTCGCGGCCGGCGGGCATGGCGGCTCATGGTAGCGCCGGGTGGCCGAGACGGCTGCCGACGAGCCGGGGGTGTCCGCGACGCAGCTCGGCCGACGTCATCCGACGAGACCCACCCAGCTGGACCTCGTCGAGCCGCAGCCAGCCGTCGGCGACGAGGATGGCGAGACCATCGCCGTCCGGGACGAAACGGCCGAGCGGCTCGCCGTCAGCCGCGTGGGCGTCGCGTCGGGCCGGGCCGGCGTCCCCGTCGACGGAACCCGCGGCCGATGCGAGCGCGCGGGCATCCTCACCGCGATCGGACCGGATCGACGAGGCCGCCCACTCGACGCCCGTCCCGGCGTCCGCCCGGGCCCCGGATCGCCCGGGCTCGGCTCGCGGCCCGGCGACCGTCAGCGGGCGCGCCCGCCACACGATCAACCGGCCCTCGATCGTCTCCGCCCACGTTCCCGGCCAGGGCTGATACGCGCGCACCCGGCGCGTGAGGTCGGCGGCCGTCCGGGCCGGGTCGAGCCTCCCGTCCTCCCGGCGCAGCGGCTTCGTCATCGTCGCACCGGCCTCCGGCTGGAGGCGCGCGCGAAGCCGCCCCGACAGCCAGTCCGCGAGCGTGGCGCGCAGCAGTCGGGCCGCCTCGTCGGCGAGCCGCGCTTCGAGCTCGGGCGCGGTTTCCGTGCCTTCGAGCGGGACGCCCACCTGCGCGACGATGGGGCCGTTGTCGAGTCGCTCGTCCATCCGCATCAGCGTGACGCCCGTCTGGCGGTCCCCCGCGAGGATCGCGGCGGGGACGGGGGAGGCGCCCCGATGCCGGGGCAGCAGCGAGGGATGCAGGTTCAACGCGCCGTGAGCCGGCGCATCAAGCAGTGCCGCCGGAACGATCTGCCCGTAGTCGGCGAGCACGATGAGCGCGGGATCGAGCGCGAGCACCTCGTCGATGGCGGGCCGTGCACGCAGCCTGGGCGGCTCGAGGACCGGGCCGAGTCCGAGATCGTCGGCGCGCTCGGCGACGGGCGACCGGCGAACGGTCCCTCCCCTGCCCGCGGGTCGCGGCGGCGCCGTGACGACGCCGACGACGGAGACCTCGGGGGCCGACGCGAGCGCGGTGAGAACGGGGAGGGCAAACGACCCGCTGCCGAGGAAGACGGTGCGCGCGCGGGACGGTGCCTCGCTCACCCGACGAGCGTCGGGCGCTCCGGGGTGCCTTCGGCCTCCTCGACGGCCTCTTCCTCCTGCCCGACCGCGATGAGGTCGTCGAGGGATTCGAGGTAGTCGATGTACAGCTTGCCGTGCAGGTGGTCGATCTCGTGCTGCATGGCGCGCGCCAGGTACCCGATGCCCGCCACCCTGATGCGCTTCCCGAACCGGTTCTGCGCGACGACCCACACCCGCTCGCGCCGCGTCACGTAGGCCGCGTACCCCGGGATGCTGAGGCATCCCTCGAGGTCGCGGTCGTCGCCGGAGCTGCGCACCACCGCCGGGTTCACGAGCTCGTGGAGCCGGCCCTCCACCTCGACGACACAGGCCTGCAGCGGGACCCCGAGCTGCGGCGCCGCGAGGCCGACACCGGGGGCGTGGCGCATCGTGTCGGTCAGGTCGTCGAGCAGCTCGTGCAGGTACTTGCCGAAGCTGTCGACCGGCTCGCCCTTCAGGCGGAGCCGAGGATCCCCGAGGAGGACGATGGGCTTCACACTCATGGTGGGGCGAGGATAACGGAATCCGCAGCGCGCGGCCGTCGACGCGAGGCGACGGCCGCCTGGCGGGGGGTGCGACCGCGGCCGTGGCGTCCGGTGGCGCGCGGGGGCGAGGCGCGGGGTGCCGGCCGGCGGGGGCATCC
>JAKAAV010000025.1 GCA_021802185.1 Chloroflexota bacterium
CCACGCGCGCCGAAGCGCGGCATGGCGGCGGCCGAAGCGCGGCATGGTGGCGGCCGAAGCGCGCCATCTGGACGCTGCGGTGGGGATTCGCGCGTGCCACGCCGCACATCGCGCGCGGCGTGGCAGCATGGCGGCCGACGACGGCTGGAGGAACGGATGGACCTGGGGTTGGACGGGAAGGTCGCGCTCGTGCTCGGCGCGAGCCGCGGGCTCGGTCGCGCCTCGGCGCTGGAGCTGCTTCGCGAGGGAGCGTCGGTGATGCTCTCGGCACGGCACGAGAGGGCGCTCGCGAGAGCGGCGCATGACATCGCGGCCGAGGTCGAGTCGGCGCCATCCCATGCCGGCCTCGATCCCGTGACCGCGGACGACGCCGACATCTGGCTCGCGCCGCGCGGCCGGCGGTCCGCGGCCGAGCGCGTCGCGTTCGTCCCGGGCGACCTCTCCGAGCCCGACACCGCGGTCCGCCTCGTCCGGTCGACAGTCGAACGCTTCGGGCGCCTCGACGTCGTCGTCGTCAACGCCGGAGGCCCGGCGCCGGGGCCGTTCGAATCGCTCGGCGAGGACGACTGGCAGCGGGCGGTCGATCTCACGTTCCTGTCGGCCGTGCGGGTCGCCCGCGCCGCGATCCCCCACCTCCGCGACGAGCGCGTGCGGCGTGCGGGAGGTGGCCGCCTGATCTTCATCGAGAGCGGCAGCGTCAAGCAGCCCGTCGCGAATCTCGTCACGAGCAACTCGGTGCGGCTGGCCGTCCAGGGCCTCATGAAGACGCTCTCGGTCGAGCTCGCGCCCGACGGCATCCTGGTCAACGCCGTCGGACCGGGCCGGATCGACACGGACCGCGTGCAACAGCTCGACGAGGACACCGCGGCCAGGACCGGTCGGTCGGTCGACGAGGTCCGGGAGGCGCACGTCCGGACGATCCCCGTCGGGCGGTACGGCGAGCCGTCGGAGCTCGGCGCCGTCGTCGCGTTCCTCGCCTCGCGCCGCGCCAGCTTCGTCACCGGGACGCTCATCCCCGTGGACGGCGGGCAGATCCGGTCGGCGCTGTAGCCGACTCGGTCACTCCCGGAGCGCCTCGCGGCGGGCGCTCGGCCACGCGGTCGCCCGCGCGCCGTTGCCCGGCGTCCGATCCCCGTACCATCTCCGCATCACCCTCCGCGTCCCCAGGCCATCGCTTGCCGATCGCGACCAGGAGCTACGCGTGCACCTCTTCCTCGTCGGCGCCGGGCCCGTCGGGCTCGTGACCGCCGTCGGCTTCGCCCGCCTCGGCCATCACGTCACCGTCAGCGACATCGACACCGCGCGGGTCGCCACGCTGGCGGGCGGACGCTCGCCTATCTTCGAGCCGGGCCTCGAGGAGGCGCTCCGCGCGCAGACGGCGGCCGGGCGGATGGACTTCACGGTCGAACCGACGCCACCGGCAGGGGCCGCCTTCTCGATCGTCTGCGTCGGAACGCCCACGGACGCGTCCGGGCCGCTGTCCACGGCGCAGGTCGAGTCGGTCGTCGCCTCGCTGCTCGCCTCCGCCCCACCCGAGCACGTCGTCGCCGTCCGCTCGACGCTTCCCGTCGAGGGGCCCGACCGCCTCGCGCGACTCGTCGCCGATCGGCGCGCCGCCGGGCCGTGCCCGACCGTCGTGACGAACCCCGAGTTCATGCGGGAAGGTGCCGGACTGCGCGACTTCGACGTGCCGAGCCGCGTGGTGACGGGGTGGCTGTTCCCGGAGGATCGCGAGGCGGCCAAGGCGGTCGCCGATCTGTACGAGCCACTGAACGCGCCGACGCTCGTGGCCGACGCCCGGTCGGTCGCGCTGATCAAGCTCGCGTCGAACGTCTTCCTTGCCACGAAGATCGCGTTCGCGAACGAGCTCGCGCTGATCTGCGACGCAGCGGGAGCGGACGTGGACCTGGTCACGGCCGGGGTCGGGATGGACGACCGGATCGGGAAGGCGTTCCTCAGCGCCGGCCCGGGAATCGGGGGATCCTGCCTGCCGGAGCAGACCGTGGCGCTGCCGCTGCTGTCGTCGCGGCTCGGGGTGCCGACGCCGCTCATCGATGCCGTCAGCCGATCGAACGTCTCCCACCAGCAGGCCGTCGTCGGGCGGCTCGGGGCGCTGCTGGGCGAGCCACTCGGCGGCGCCCGGATCGCGCTGCTCGGGCTCGCGTTCAAGGCCGGGACCGACGACGTGCGCGAGTCTCCTGCGCTCGCGATCGCGCGCGAGCTCCGCGTGGCGGGGGCGACGATCGCGGGGTTCGACCCGCAGGCGGCGGTCACCGCTCGCCGGGCCGACCCGTCGCTCGACGTCGCTCGCGACGCCCTCGAGGCGGCACGAGGCGCTGCGGCGGTCGTCATCGCCACGGAGTGGCCCGAGTTCAGGTCGCTCGACTGGACGGCGATGCGCGCGGCGATGCGCGGCGACCTCGTCTACGACACGCGGAACGTCGTGGATCGGGCCGCGGTCCTGCGGGCCGGCCTGCGCCTCGAGATCCTGGGCCGGCGCGTCTGACGCCGGCGGTCCGCCGCCGGCGGGTCTGCCACGCGCCGGACGGTGGTTCGCGGCCGCGGGACGGGGGTTCGCGGGCCGCCGGGTCGTGCACGCGGACGCGGGACGGGCGTTCGCGGCCCGCCGGACGGTCGCGCAGCAGGGCGACCGCTACGGCGACGGGCTGGGCAGCGGCAGCGACGACGCGGCGGGCCCAGCCGAGGCCCCTGCGCTCCCGTCCGGGGTGCCGGACGCGGCGGGCAGGGGCGGCAGGCCGCCGTGGTAGTCGGTGATCACGAGCACGTACTCGAGGCCGCCGAGGTTGGAAGCCGGGCTGATGAACGCCGTCTGCACGACGGCGTTCGGGTCGCGCTGCACGTCAACGATGGTGCCGATGAGAAGGCCCTTCGGAAACGGCGACCGGATGCCGTTGCCAAGGTCGATGCCGGCGGTCACGACCATGTCCCCGTCGGCCACCTTCTCGGTCGACGGGATGTCCTGCATGACGAGCGTCCCGCCCAGCTGCCCCGCGACGTTCCCCGTCGCCCGGCTCGACTGGATCAGGCCGATGACCGTCGATCGCGTGTCCGTGATCAGCAGCACGCGGCTGAAGTCCGAGCCGACGGTGACGACAGAGCCGACGAGCGCTCCGCCATCGGCGACGACCACGTCGTTGAGCTGGATCCCGCGGTCGGTCCCGGCGTCGATCGTGATCATCCGCGTCACCTCGGACGACTCGCGGCTCACGACCGTGGCGGCGACGGTCTGGTGGCCGAGCGAGCGCTGCACGCCGAGGAGCGCGGACAGCTGATCGTTCTCGGACCGAACCTCCTGAAGCTGTTGGTTCTCGATCCGCAGACGCTCGTTCTCCTGCTGCAGCGCGCGATTGTCGCCCTGGAGCCGGTCGATCTCGCCGAGCGCCCCGACGACCGCGCCGCCCGCCCGCGTCGCGCCTGCCAGCGCCGACTCGATCGGCGTCAGGAGATTCCCGACCGCGACCTGCAGGTCGCGCATCGGCGGGGTCGAGCCGAGCGCGAGGAGGAAGAGCCCGGCGGCCATGAGGACGGCCCACAGGATGGCGCGCCTCCGGCTCGCGCGTGTCGGAAACATGCCGGAGCTCCAGCGTGCCGCCGCGTCAGCGCCGCAGCCGGGTGTACGTGTCCGGGACCAGCGACCGCTCCATCGCCTCGAGCTCCTCGAGCGCCCTGCCCGTGCCGCGCGCCACGCACGTCAGCGGATCATCCGCGACGTGGACCGGCATCTGCGTCGCCTCGGCGATCCGGCGATCGAGCCCCTGCAGCAACGCGCCGCCGCCGGCCAGCACGATCCCCTGGTCCATGACGTCGGCCACGAGCTCCGGCGGCGTCTCCTCGATCGTGTCCTTGACGATGTCGACGATCTGCTGGACCGAAGCCTCGATCGCCTCCCGCACCTGCTCCGCGGCGACCTCGACCTGACGTGGCAGCCCCGTCAGCAGGTCGCGGCCACGAAGCGTGACCCGCATCTCGTCCCACTCCCCGGGGTATGCCGACCCGAGCGCGATCTTGATGTCCTCTGCGGTGCGCTCTCCGACCAGCAGGTTGTACTCGCGCCGCCCGAACGTGACGATGTCCATGTCCATCTCGTCGCCGCCGATCCGGATGCTCCGGCTCGTGACGATGCCTCCGAGGCTGATCACCGCGACCTCGGTCGTGCCTCCACCGATGTCGACGATCATGCTGCCCGACGGCTCGCCGACGGGGAGGCCGGCCCCGATCGCGGCCGCCATCGGCTCCTCGATGAGCCGCGCCCACCGCGCGCCCGCGTTCATCGCCGCGTCCCGCACGGCGCGCTTCTCGACCTCGGTCACGCCCGACGGGACGCCGAGCAGCATTCGCGGCCGCGGGATCAGGCCGACCCGGTCGTGAACCTTGTTCACGAACGCCCGGATCATCTCGCCGGTCACGTCGAAGTCGCTGATGACGCCGTCGCGCAGCGGCCGGATCGCGATGATGTTCGCCGGTGTCCGGCCGACCATCCGCTTCGCCTCCGCACCGATCGCGAGCACCTTGCGGGTCTTGACGTCGAGCGCGACGACGCTCGGCTCGCTGATCACGATGCCCCGGTCACGAACGTGGACGAGCGTGTTCGCCGTGCCGAGATCGATCCCGATGTCGCGGGAGAAGAGGCCGAAGAAGGCGTCGAGCATGCTCGTGGCGGACCTGCCTGTTGTCGTGCGGGCGAGAGGCGGCGGGTGCGCCGGGCGTTGGATCGGGCGGACCAGCGGCGGAGGCAGTATAGCCAGCGACCCGAGGCGTTCGGAGGGGGTACACGCCGCGAAGACGCGTGACCGGTGGCGCGACGAGCGTGAGGGGGCGGCGGGACGACGCGCACGGGGCTCGCCCGGGAAGCCCCGTGCCGCTCGCAGGTCCGCCGCGTGGCGCTCGCCGGTCGGGGGCGCTCACCGGTCGCCGCCCGGGCGCTCGAACGCGACCCCACGGTCGCGCAGGCTGACGAAGGCGTCGTGCCCGATCACGAGATGGTCCAGCACCGGCACGTCGAGCAGCCGGCCTGCCGCGATCGCCTCGGCAGTGAGGTGCAGGTCGTCGGGGCTCGGCGTGGGGTCACCCGAGGGGTGGTTATGGACGAGGATGACGCCGGCGGCGGACTGTCGCACCGCGTCGCGGAACAGCTCGCCGACGCGGACGAGCGCTGTCGAGACGTTCCCCTGGTACACCGTCTGGACGCCCAGAACCTGGTTCTTCGTGTTGAGCAGGACGACGCGCAACTCCTCCCGTTCGAGCCGTCCCATCTGCATGACGAGCCGGTCGGCCACGTCCCGAGGCGTCCGTATCGTGACGCGCCCAGTCGGCCAGTCGGCGAGCAGCCGGCGTCCGAGCTCGAACGCCGCGACGAGCTGTGCCGCGCGCGCCGATCCGACGCCCGGGAGTGACTCGAGCTCGACCGGCCCCGCGGCGGCGAGCCCGGCGAGACCTCCGTGCCTGGCGAGCGCCTCTGAGGCGGGGTCCACCGCGCTGTGGCCCGCCGCTCCGCTCCCCCACAGCAGCGCGATCAGCTCGGCGTTCGCCAGCCCGCCCGGTCCCCTCGACGCGAGCCGTTCACGCGGCCGGTCCTCGGCCGGGAGCTCGCGGATGAGCCGCGGCGCGAGCGTCGACTGCGACATCGATGACCTCCCTGGTGGCCGCGACTGCGGTGGGCAAGGTCGCAGATGTGGCAACGGCGCTGCGTGAGGCCGACGCCACCGTCCGACCTCCCGTCCAGCGGGGCCCGACGCGCGCCGGGCCGCAGCCGGCGGTCTTCCTGCTCCGTAGCTCGGCCTCAACGGCCAACTGGCGCCCCCGGGCCCGAACGACGGAGCCCGCCGATTCCTCCGCCATCCGGACCCGAGAGCTGCGCCGATTGTGCTCGCCGGCACTCACCACGGGCTTCGCCGCGGCTTGTCGCGGACTTGCCGGCCGGAGAGATCGAGGCGGCCTCTTCACCAGCTGTCGCCGCGCGATGTCCGCCGCCTGCGCCCTTCGGGAACGCGTCAGGTGCGGAACGACGTCGCCGAGAGCAGCAGCGCGACCGAGATCGCGTTGAACGTCATGTGGCCCGCCATCGAAGCGACGATCCCGCGTCGCGCGAAGAGCCAGCCCAGCACGTACCCGATCGGCAGGATCACGACGAACTGGAGGATGGCCGTCCGCGCGATGTTGCCGGTCCCGGCGCCGATCACGTTGACGAGATGCGCGGCCGCGAAGAACAGCGTGGCCCGGATCAGAGCGGATCGCAGCCCGAGGTCTCGCCACCACGCCGTCATCGAGAACCCACGGAAGAACGCCTCTTCCCCGAACGGCGCGATGATCGCGGCGGCGAGCACCGTCTCGAACGCGCCCGGCACCGACCGCGGGGCGGGCACGACGTCCGGCAGCTGCGCCCCGAGGAGCACGGCGAGCAGGCCCGCGAGCAGCTGGACGACGAAGTACGCCGGGACGACGACGGCGATGCCGGTGAGGGCGTCGACGGGCAGCCGTGCGAGCGCGGCCGGCGTCGTCGGCCAGCCCATCGACCGCCAGTCCAAGACGTGCGGCCGAACGACGAACAGCCAGATCCCGGCGAGGTACCCGAACGTCGTCAGCGACACGGCCACGAGCGTCCCGCCCGACCCGGCGACGAGCGAGAGCCGCCCGGACGCTGCGAGCAGCCCGGCGACGAGCGAGATCGCGATGACGATCAGGACCAGGAGGATCAGCGGTGACGGGCCACGATACCGCTCGGGCGGCCGTCCCGCACGGGCCCGGAGCTGGTAGGCGGCGGCGACCGCGAACGCGGCGGCGAGCGCGCCGAACGCCCCGACCGAGAGGACGAGACGGAGCGGAGTGCCAGGGAGCGCGCTCCCCTGGGCCTCCACGACACCGGTGGCGGTGAGCAGGGCGACGCCACCGAACGCCAGGAGCCACGCGGCGACGAACAGCCCGCGCGCGGGTGGCGGGGTCACCGGCGGCGGCGGCCAGGCCGAGTGCACGCCCGGCGCCGCATCCCATGAATTGCTTGCGGTCGCCCCGGGTCGGTCAGACGCGGGCGTGTCCGAGCCGGAGCGCGAGTCGGAGGCCCCGTCCCGGCGGGTCTCGCCGGTCGGGCCGGGGTCGTGGGTACCGTCCGAGGGGCCGGGTCCCCACGCCGGGTCCCGGCCGTCCGTCACGGCAGCGTGGTCGGGCCGGGCTGCTGATCCGCGCGGAACTCCATGGACCCGCCGGCGATGGCCGGCTGCGTGTCGGGCGCCGGGGTCCGGACGCCGCGCCGCCCGGTCGGCGCCGGCCGGGAGGCGGCGACCCGCGGCGGCACGAGGTCGGTCCCGCACCAGGCGCACACGTTCCAGTCGAGCTCGACGCGCCGGCTGCACGACGGGCAGAGCCGCCGCAGCTGGTTGCGGCAGGTCGGGCAGACCAGCCAATCGGGTTCCACCCGTCGGTCACAGTTCGCGCAATGCGGCTGCGCCTCGATCTCGCGGAGCATCGCCTCCTCGGCGATCGCCCGCTCGTTCGACTCCGCGACGGTCTCGCCGGGGCGGATGAGCCGGTACAGGAGCAGCCCGAACGGGAAGAGCACGGGCGTGAACAGGATGACCAGGATCGCGGCGAGGTAGGGGAGGATCGGGTTCGCGGTCCGCGACTGCGCATCGCGAAACGCCCAGTAGGCGCAGGCGAGCCAGACGAACACGATGTAGACGGCGATCGCGCGCCCGATGAGCTGGACGTGGGAGTCGCCCAGGAACGTGTTGATCGCATCCCCGACCGGCGAGAGGATCTGAGACAGGGACATGTGGTGACTGGCGCCTCCGAGTGCCGGTGAAGCCGACCGAGTGTACCAGAGGGTCTCCCGCGTTCCCCTTACGGGACCGTGCCAAAGCTCCAGAGGAGTGTGCGTATCGACGACCCCAGCGCGGCCACCAGGACGGCCAGGAGCCACGCCCCGACGAGCACGACGGTGGCTGCCGCGAGCTCGGCGGGCGACGGTCCGGGCGCCGACATCGTCGCGCTGTAGGCGTCGCGCGCCGACGGCCAGGCGAGCTCGACGACCCCGACGGCGAGCGCCACCGAGACGCCGGTGACGAGCCATGCGGCGGCCCATGTGCCGGCCACCCGGACAGCCGAGCGCGCGAAGCTACCGTGCCTCGCTTTCTCCGGCCGCGGCCACCCGAACGCACGCCGGAGCACGACCCGCGAGAGCACCGCGTTGACCAGGTCCGACACCAGGAGGCACGCGCCGAGGGCGACGACCGACGGCCACGCGCCTCGGAGCACCCGGGCCACGTACGGCACGGCCGACGACGATGGGAGCAGGTACTCGTGCTCGCCGACGGCGACGAGGTTGTCGGCGGCGATCACGGCGGCGATCACGGTGGGAACGAGGGCGAGGAGCTCGACGCCGACGAGGCGCGCGACGACGGCGCCGAGCCGCGGACGGACCGCGGGCGCGGCCGCGTCGAGGCCACGGCCCGCGTCGAGGCCACGACCCGCGACCAGTCCCTGGAACGAGACGGCATCCGCGGTCGCGCCGAGCACGAGGGCGACGACGACGACCGCGAGGACGGCCGTGGCGACGGCCACGAGCTCGGGCACGAAGGACGCGGAGACGCCGCTCGTGGTGACGGCGACCGGCGGGATGAGCAGCGTGACCCCGACGGGCGTCGGGAGCGACAGGATCGGGAGGGCGAGGACCACGACACCGCCACGGGCGAGGAAGCCGGCCGCTCCGACGGCCCAGGCGAGCGGCGACCTCGCGACGCTGCCGAGCGCCTCCCTCACGAAGGGCTGCCGGCGGCGACGAGCGCACGGCGGAAGGCGCGGAGCGCCGCCTGCGCGAGCTCGGTCGGCCGCATCGTCGCGGCGCGCATCGGCTCCCAGCGGACGGCCATCCGCAGGACCAGCGGCTGACGCCACGGTCGTCGCTCGTCGGCTGACGCCGGGAGCGCGAGCCGGATCTGCTGGCGCCCGCCCTCCTCGAGGATCAGCCCGGACAGCGCTCCGGCGAGAGCCGGTCCCATGACGAACAACGGCGGCACGGGTGGCGGCCCGGAGCGCGGCGCGAACTCTTCGGCCTCCATGACACCGGCGTCATCGTGCGCGAACAGCACCGCCAGCCACCAGCCATCCTCCATCGCCGTCGGCTTCGTCATGCCGACTCGGGCGACCGTGGGCGCCTCTCCTGGCGGCGCCGGAACCGCGACTTCCTCTTCCTTGAGGAACGACGGGCCGGGAACCGGTGGACGGCTGCGCACGAACCTGAGGATAGCCTCAGGGCGCGGACGAGGGCGGCGGCTCGGTTGCGCCGTCGGACGCCGGGTCGTCACCCGCGGCCGACGGGTGCACCGGTGCTGTCGGCGCGGCCGGCCGACCCTCGGTCGCGCGCGCGTCGGGGACCGGTTGCGCGTCCTCCGCGACCGTGGCCGGCCCGACCGCGGGGGCCACGGTCGCGGCCGCGGTCGCGCGCTGTGCCTCGATCTCGAGCTCCAGCATGACCCGCCGGATCGACGTGCTCGGCGGGTCGAGCGACGGGCGCGTGCCGGGTCGCGCGATGTCGTCGGCGAGGGGTGGCGTCACGAGCGCGAGGATCTCGGGGTTGACGGTGCGAACGGCGCGCCGGACGTCGAGCGGGGCGACGTTCACTCCGGGGATCTCGGGCAGCTCCTGCTGGGGCTGGAGTGCCGCGCCGCAGGTCGGGCAGGTCGTCGCCGCCTCGTCCGCGAGCACCGTGCCGCACCAGCCGCACGCGACAGGTCGCGTGCCCGCCGGCGAGAAGCCGAGCGCAGCATCGTCGAGCCCGGGGGCGAACGAGCCCGCCGGGAGCGGATCGCCTGCGGCATCGAAGACGGGGGCCGTGGGGTCGGACGGGTCGAGGGTCGCGCCGGACACCTGGTCGCGCGGACCGGGCGGGGCGGGTTCCGCGGACTCGTCGGGTGCTTCCGGCGGGTCGGGGTCGTGCGCCGGCCCCGGCATCGGGTCGCTCTGCGTCGGCTCGTCCACCGTCACTCCCACTCGATCGTCGCGGGCGGCTTGCTGCTGATGTCGTAGACGACCCGGTTCACGCCCGGGACCTCGTTCACGATACGCGAGCTGATCCTCGCCAGAACGTCGTACGGGAGCTTCGCCCAGTCGGCGGTCATCCCGTCGTCGCTCGTGACGGCCCGGATCGCCACGACGTTCGCGTACGTCCGGCCGTCGCCCATGACCCCGACGCTCCGGACGGGCGTCAGGATCGCGAAGCTCTGCCACACCGACCGGTACAGCCCGGCGGCCTTGATCTCGTCGATGACGATCCAGTCGGCGTCGCGCAGCGTGTCGAGCCGCTCGGCCGTGACCTCGCCGATGATCCGGATCGCGAGCCCGGGGCCGGGGAAGGGCTGACGCTGCACCATCGCCTCCGGCAGCCCGAGCGCGAGCCCGACCTGCCGCACCTCGTCCTTGAACAGGTACCGCAGCGGCTCGATCAGCGTGAACCGCAGGTCGCTCGGCAGTCCGCCGACGTTGTGGTGCGTCTTGATCTTCTGGGCGGCCTTCGTCTCGGGCGCCGTCGACTCGATGACGTCGGGATACAGCGTGCCCTGCGTGAGGAAGTCGATGCGGCCGAGCCTCGCCGCCTCCTCCTCGAAGACCCGGATGAACTCGTCGCCGATGATGCGCCGCTTCTGCTCCGGATCGACCACGCCCGCCAGCCGCGCCAGGAATCGTTCCCGCGCGTCGACCATCACGAGTCGCATGCCGAGGTTCGCCTCGAACGTCGCTCGGAGCAGCTCCGACTCCTGCTTGCGCATCAGCCCATGGTCGACGTAGATGCACGTCAGCCGGTCCCCCACGGCGCGGTGGACCAGGGTCGCGGCGACCGCCGAGTCGACGCCGCCCGACAGCGCGCAGATGACGCTCCCGTCCGAACCCGTCGCCCGCGCATGCGCGTCGACACGCGACCGGATCTCGCTCACGGTCGCGTCGACGAAGTTGGCGGGCGTCCAGGTCGGGCGCGCGCCCGCGATGCCGACGACGAAGTTCCGGAGGAGATCGCGGCCGGCCGGCGTGTGGACGACCTCGGGGTGGAACTGGATGCCGTAGAACCGGCGTGCGGGATCGGCCATCCCGGCGACCGGCGTCGAGGACGTCTGTGCCGTGGCGCGGAAGCCCTCGGGCAGGCGGACGATCGAATCGCCGTGGCTCATCCAGACCGGCTGCTCCCTGGGCGTTCCCGCGAACAGGCGGCCGGCCTCGTCCGTCGCCTCGGCCTCCACGACCTGGATGATCGCGGGGCCGTACTCCCGCCGGGACCCCGCCACCACCTCGCCGCCGAGCGCCTCGGCCATCAGCTGGAGGCCGTAGCAGATGCCGAGCATCGGGACGCGTCCGGCCCACAGCGCCGGGTCCGGGTGCGGCGCGCCCGCGTCGTACACGCTGCTCGGGCCGCCCGACAGCACGATCGCCGACGGGTTCCGGCGCAGGATCTCGGGCCACGGCGTGTCGAAGGGCAGCAGCTCGGAATAGACGTGCAGCTCGCGAATGCGGCGGGCGATCAGCTGCGCGTACTGGCTGCCGAAGTCGAGGACGATGACGGTGTCGGGGTGGGAGCCGGTCGGCTCGCCCCGCGGGACGCGGCCCCCGGGACGGTCGACGGGTTCGCGCTCGGGCGACGGGGCGTGGAGCGCGGTCTCGAGGTACGCCTCGACCTCGGCGTCGTCCGGCACCAGCACGCGGTGGCCGGCGTTCGCGGGCTCGCCGTGGACCGTCCTGCCCCGCTGGGGCGGCGACCGTCGCTCGTGGTCCTCGGAGCGAGCGACGGCCTCTCGCCGCTCCGTTTCCGGCCGAGCCGGCTCGAGCT
>JAKAAV010000026.1 GCA_021802185.1 Chloroflexota bacterium
AAGGTCGACGTCGCCGTGTTCCTGACCATCCAGAACGTCAAGAACAACTCGTTCAAGGGCGGCGACAACGAGTTCACCCTGCAGAACGGCGCGACGGGCTTCGCGACGCCCAACAGCGTCGTGCCGCAGAGCATCGTCCAGCAGGTCAACGCGATCGCCGACCAGATCAAGAGCGGGCAGATCGTCCCGCCGACCACGATCCCCTAGTAGACACTCCGCTCGAGTGACTCGGTCGAGGCGGGCTCCGGTCGCGGGCCCGCCTCGATCTGCATCCCCAGAGGGCATGACGTGACTGTCGCCACTGCGCCGCTCGAGGCTCCGCGGAGCCGTGTCATGCGGATGCTCGCGGCCGGGATCACACCGGTGCTCGCGGTCGTCCTCGCCATCATCGTCGGCGGCATCGTCGTGCTCGCCAGCGGCTCCAACCCGATCACCGCGTACGAGTCGATGCTCGTCGGCGCGGTGGGTTCGCCGTTCGACATCTCCGAGACCTTCATCTCGTCGATCCCGCTGATCCTCGCCGCCTACGCCGTCTCGTTCGCGTTCCGGTCCGGCCTGTTCAACATCGGCGCCGAGGGCCAGCTGTACATGGGGGCGATCGCGGCGACGTGGGTCGCCACGACGCTGTCCGACTGGCCCGGCCTGCCGCTGATCATCGTGTGCATCGTCGCGGCGATGGCCGCGGGTGGCGCGTGGGCCGGCATCGCCGGCTGGCTCAAGGCGAAGACCGGTGCGCACGAAGTCATCACCACGATGATGCTGAGCTACGTGGCCATCGACATCAGCCACTGGCTCCTCGAGGCCGGCCCGATGACGCCGGCCAATGCCTTCGGGACCCCCGAGTCGGGCCCGATCCCGCCGCAGGCGGCGTTCCCCGTCATCCTGCCGTCGTGGATCCTGCCCAACGCGCGGCTCAATGCCAGCCTGTTCCTGACCATCCTGGCCGGCCTCGTGTTCGCCTGGATCCTGTGGCGGACACCGCTCGGCTACGAGATCCGCGCCGTCGGGCTCAACGCGAAGGCGGCGGCGTACGGCGGCATCAACGTCGCGCGCCGCCTCGTGATCGCGATGGTCATCGCCGGAGCGTTCGCGGGCCTCGCCGGGATGGTCCCGGTGTGGGTCCAGATGCGGCTCTACGACAGCTTCTCGCCCGGCTATGGATACGAGGCCATCGCCGTCGCGCTGGTCGGGAAGAACTCGGCGGTCGGGATCTTCCTGGCCGGCCTGCTGTACGGCGCCATGATCCACGGCGCGGTGGCCATGCAGGCGAACGCGAACATCTCCGGGTTCCTGGTCCAGATCCTGCAGGCGCTGGTGCTCTTCTTCGTCGGGGCGGAGGTGCTCATCCGCTGGTTCCTGAGACGCGGCGGCTTCCGCGCGCTGGCCGAGGCGGCCTCCTGATGGACATCGTCAACACGTTTGCCACGATCCTGGCCCGTCCGGACCTGTGGGCCGGCACGCTCCGGTTCGCCGCGCCGCTGACGCTTGCCGCCCTGGGCGGCGTGATCAGCGAGCGCTCCGGCGTCGTCAACATCGCGATGGAAGGCATGATGCTCGTGGGTGCCTTCTTCGCGGTGCTCGTCGGGGCGGCCACGCACGACATCGTGCTCGCCACGCTCGCGTCGGTCCTGTGCGGCGGGCTCATCGCGACCTTCCACGGCGTCGCGTCGATCCACCTGCGCGCCAACCAGATCGTCTCGGGCATGGCGATCAACCTGTTCGCGCTGGGGCTGACGAGCTTCCTCATGTTCCGGTTCTACGCGACGAGCGGCACGCCGTCGGACATCCCCGCGCTGCCCGACGTCAACATCCCGGTGATCAACAGCATCCCGTTCGTGGGCGCGGTCATCGGCGACCTGAACAGCATCGTGTGGGTGTCGATCCTGGCCGTGCCGGTGACCTGGTGGTTCCTGTTCCGGACGCGAATCGGGCTGCGCATCCGGGCGGTCGGCGAGCATCCCCGCGCGGCCGACACGCTCGGCGTGTCCGTCTTCCGGATGCGCTACCTGTGCGTGATCCTGAGCGGCCTGTTCTCCGGGCTCGGCGGGGCATACCTGGCCCTCAGCGTCGCGCACTCGTTCAGCGACAACATGACGAGCGGCGCCGGGTTCATCGCGCTGGCCGCGATGATCTTCGGGAAGTGGCACCCGGTCGGCGCGTTCCTGGCGTGCCTCCTGTTCGGGTTCGGCCAGTCGCTCGGGATCAACCTCCAGGGCACCGGCTTCCCGGACCAGCTCGTGGCCGCGACGCCGTACGTCCTCACGGTCGTCGCGCTCGCCGGGTTCGTTGGTCGGGCCGTTGCGCCGGCCGCCGACGGCGTGCCCTACGAGGTCGGGGAATGACGGCCCTCGTGTCCCCGACGGCACCCGCGACCATACCCTCGGCCACCCCGTACCTCCAGATGCGGGGCATCACCAAGGCATTCGGGACGCTGCTCGCAAACGACCACGTCGACCTGACCGTCCGCGACCGCGAGATCCATGCGGTCGTCGGGGAGAACGGCGCCGGCAAGACGACGCTGATGAACATCCTGTACGGGCTGATCCATCCGGACTCGGGGGACATCGTGATCGATGGGTCGCCCGTCCGGATCCGCGGCCCGCGCGACGCCATCGCGGCCGGGATCGGCATGGTCCACCAGCACTTCCAGCTCGTCCCCGTGATGACCGTCGCCGAGAACGTGGTCCTCGGCCAGGAGCCCGGCGGGGTGGTGATCGACCGCCGCGCGGCCGTCAGGCAGGTCGGCGAACTGTCGGAGCGCTTCGGCCTCGTCGTCGATCCGACGGCCCGCGTGGAGACGCTCCCCGTCGGCGTTCAGCAGCGCGTCGAGCTGCTCAAGATCCTCTATCGGGGCTCGCGCCTCCTCGTGTTCGACGAGCCGACCGCGGTCCTCACGCCCCAGGAGACCGACGAACTCTTCGAGATCCTTCGCGGGCTCGTCGCGGGCGGCAAGACGGTCATCCTCATCACCCACAAGCTGAACGAGGTCATGGCGATCTCCGAGCGCGTGACGGTCCTGCGCCAGGGACGCAATGCCGGCGAGCTCGAGACCGCGAAGACGTCGCCGGCGGAGATCGCCCGGGCGATGGTCGGCCGCGAGGTGCTCCTGCGCGTCGAGCGCGACGAGCCGCACATCGGCGAGGAACGGCTGCGCCTGGACGGCCTCAAGGCGAACTCGGACCGCCAGCTGCCCGCGCTCGACGGGATCGACCTGACGGTCCGCTCCGGTGAGATCGTGGGCATCGCCGGGGTCAGTGGCAACGGGCAGCTCGAGCTGGCCGAGGTCATCGCCGGGCTGCGCCCCGTCACCGACGGGCATGTCTTCCTCGGTGGCGAGGACGTGGCGCACCAGGCCACGGCCGAACGACGCGTCCACGGCCTTGCCTACATCCCCGAGGACCGCCAGGCGCGCGGTCTCGTGCTGCCGTTCGACGTGAAGGACAACCTGATCCTCGGCTCACAGTCGCGCCCGCCGTTCGCACAGCGTGGCCAGCGCAACTCGGAGGCGGTCGAGGAGCGCGCGAGGGAGCTGATCCGGCGGTACGACATCCGGCCACCGGACCCCGAGGCGCCTGCGGAATCGCTGTCCGGCGGCAACCAGCAGAAGGTCGTCGTCGCGCGCGAGCTGGCGGAGAACCCGAAGGTGCTCGTCGCCGCGGAGCCGGCGCGCGGCCTGGACGTCGGGGCGACGGAGTTCATCCACCGGCAACTGATCGAGCAGCGCGACCACGGCCTCGCGATCCTGCTGATCTCCAGCGAGCTCGACGAGATCTTCTCGTTGTCGGACAGCATCGCGGTGATCTACCGGGGCCGGATCGTCGAGGTCGTGCCGAGCGCTGCGGCCGATCGCGAGCGGATCGGCCTGCTGATGGCTGGCGGCACGATCGAAGGCGGGACCCCGTCAGCCTCGCAGGTTGCGCAGGCGGCTGCGTCGCTGGCCACGGAGCCGCCCGGGACGCCGCCGCCGAGGGAGGCCGGGTCGCCGGGGCAGGCCGGGCCGCAGTAGGCGCATCTTCCCTCAGCCCACACGGACCGCGCCGAGGTCGGGCGTCCGCGTCGTGTCGAGAGCTGCCCGCTCGAACTCGGCGGCTGCGAGGATCGCGTCCCGCACGGCGCACGCGGCCGGATCGTTGTTGAAGTAGACGAAGCGATCGGCGGAGCCGGGCCACAGTCGCGCAAGCCGCTCGGCCCACGGCCGCAACGCGTGTGCGTCGTAGCACGGACGAGGCGGGCTGACGCCCTCGTGGAGCCGGAGATACGCCCAGTCTGCGGTTCGCCACTCGGGCGTGAGTGGCCCGCGGCGGTCCGCCAGGCAGAGCGCGGCGCCGTGCCGGGCGAGGGCAACCCGGACCTCGTCGGTGAACCATGATGCGTGCCGCGGTTCGACGGCGAGGCGCACGCCGGACGGGAACGCCTCGAGGGTCTGCTCGAGCGCGGCGACGTCTCGCTCGAGAGACGGCGGCAACTGGAGGAGGACGGGGCCGAGCCTCTCGCCCAGCCCCGACGCGGCCTCCATGAAGCGCTCGACGGGCTCGTGCGGGTCGCGCAGCCGCCGAACGTGCGTGAGGTACCGGCTCGCCTTGACCGCGAACACGAAGCCCGCCGGCGTCCGGGCCGCCCACGACTCGAAGGTCGCGCGGCGGGGGAGGTGGTAGAAGCTCGCGTTGAGCTCGACCGTGTCGAAGTCGGCCGCGTAGTGCTCGAGCCACCGCGCCTGGGCGAGGCCGGGCGGGTAGTACCGGGTGCGCCAGTGGCGGTACTGCCAGCCGGAGGTCCCGATGAAGGTCGGCACGCGGTGATCGTACGTGACCAGGGATCCGGTAAGTCCGCGTGGAGTCGGCGATGAGGATCGTGGCGGTAGAGTCGGTCCGAGCAGCGGAGGGCCCGACGGTGACGGATGCGCACGTGGAACAGCAGGGCTTCCAGGGGTTCAGCCGGGACGCGATCGCGTTCCTCGCGGAGCTCGCCGCCAACAACGACCGCGCGTGGTTTCAGCCACGCAAGGCCGAGTACGAGCGGCTCCTGAAGCGCCCACTCGAGGCGCTGTGCGTGGCGCTCGCCGAGCGGTTCGCGAGCAGGCACGTTCCGCTCGTCGCCGATGCGGCGCGTTCCCCCTTCCGGATCTACCGTGACGTCCGGTTCTCGCGGGACAAGTCGCCCTACAAGCCGTACGCGAGCGCGAGCTTCCCGTGGGCGGGCGACGCTGCGAGCGGCCTCCGGCCGGCTCCCACGACGCCGGCCGAATCGCATCGCGCGCTCGGGCGAAACGGTGGCGCCGGGTACTTCCACTTCGCGCCGGGCGACGTCTTCGTCGGCGGTGGCATGTGGCACCCGGACGTGTCCGTGCTCCGCGCGTGGCGCACGCTCGTCGATCGCGAACCTGCGCGGGTCCACGCCGCGCTCGACGACGCGTCGTTCGTTCGCGAGTTCGGCCGCCTCGACGGCGACCGCTCCGTGCGGGTCCCGCCGGGATTTCCGGCCGATCACCCCGACGCGGACCTGCTCCGCCTCAGGGACCTGACGTTCGGGCGGCGGCTGTCGGACGACGACGTGCTGTCCACCGCGCTGCCGGACGTCCTCGCGGACGCGTTCTCCACGGCGGTGCCCGTGTTCCGGCTCCTCGCCGACGTGGCGTCGGCGGCGACGTAGTCAGCTGGCGCGCGTCATCCCGGGAGAGCCGCGTCGGCAGGACGTCGCTCGCCGTCGGTCCAACCTGCGGAGCGCCACCCGTTCGCCGTCGGCCTCCTCGGCGAAGCCCGCCAGTCCGTTGCGGCCCCCTCAATGAGGCCGTCTCCGGCGGCTCGGGCGTTCCCACCGACCCCGTTCTCCGCCGCTACCATGGCCCGGTGACGATCGCCCCCAACGACTTCACCCACCTCCACGTCCACACCGAGTTCAGCCTGCTCGACGGCCTCGGCCGCATCAACGACCTCGTCTCGGAGGCCTCCGCGCTCGGCTTCGACTCGCTCGCGATCACCGACCACGGCGCGCTGTACGGCGCCGTGGCGTTCTACCAGGCGGCCACACAGCGCGGCATCAAGCCGATCATCGGGATCGAGACGTACGTCGCGCGCCGCTCGATGACGGACCGCGAGGGCAAGGCGGACGCGCAGCCCTTCCACCTCGTGCTGCTCGCGAAGAACTGGACCGGCTACCAGAACCTGTGCCGCCTGGTGACCGACGCGCACCTGGACGGCTACTACTACAAGCCGCGGATCGACCACGACCACCTGGCGAAGCACTCCGAGGGACTCATCGGCCTCTCGGCGTGTCTCGGCGGGGAGATCCCGAAGGCGCTCGAGGTCGACGACTGGGAGGGCGCGCGGCGGCTCGCAGGCGTCTACAGGGACATCCTCGGGCCGGACAACTTCTATCTGGAGCTCCAGGACCACGGTATCCCGCTGCAGCGCCGGCTGAACGAGCAGCTGCTCCGGCTCGCGCCCGAGGTCGGGCTCGGGCTCATTGCCTCGAACGACCTTCACTACGTGCGCCGGGCGCAGGCGGAGGCCCACGACGTGCTGCTCTGCGTCGGCACGGGCTCCAACCTCGACACGCCGAACCGGCTGCGGTTCGAGAGCCAGGAGTTCTACCTGAAGGGCGCCGCCGAGATGGAGTCGCTCTTCCGCGACGTGCCCGAGGCGCTGCGCAACACGCGCCGCGTGGCCGAGATGGTCGACCTCCGGATGCAGTTCGGCCAGCTGCGCCTGCCGCACTTCCCGGTGCCGGAGGGGCATACGGTGGATTCGTGGCTGCGCGCGGAATGCGACCGGGGACTGCGCGAGCGCTACTCCGTCATCACCCGGGAGATCCGCGACCGGCTCGACTACGAGCTCGACGTCATCTGCCGGATGGGGTACGCGGCGTACTTCCTGATCGTCGCGGACTTCACGCGGTTCGCGCGCCAGCAGGGGATCGCGATCACGTGCCGCGGCAGCGCGCCCGGGTCGATCGTCACCCACACCCTCGGCATCACGCCGGTCGACCCGCTCCAGTACGACCTGCCGTTCGAGCGGTTCCTGAACCCCGACCGCGTCACGATGCCGGACATCGACATCGACTTCGAGGACGCGCGACGTGACGAGGTCATCAACTACGTCACCCGCAAGTACGGCGCCGACCACGTCGCCCAGATCATCACGTTCGGCACGATGCTCGCCCGCGCCGCGCTCCGCGACGTCGGCCGCGTGCTCGGGATGTCGTACGGCGACGTGGACCGGATCGCGAAGGCCGTGCCGAACCAGCTCGGCATCAAGCTCGAGGAGGCCATCGAGCAGTCGCCGGAGCTCCGTTCGATGTACGACGGCGACCCGCAGGTCCACAAGCTCGTCGAGCTCGCGAAGCAGGTCGAGGGGGTGGCGCGCAACGCCTCGACCCACGCCGCGGGCGTCGTGATCAGCCGGGAGCCCCTCACGGAGATCATGCCGCTGCAGAAGGCGACGAACTCCGAGGCGCTCATGACGCAGTACGAGATGCACGCGGTGGACGCGCTCGGGCTGCTGAAGTTCGACTTCCTGGGCCTCTCGAACCTCACGATCCTGCGCAGCGCAGTCGACACGATCGAGGCGACGCGCGGGATCCGCATCGATCTCGAGCACATCCCGCTCGACGACGCGAAGACGTTCCAGCTGCTCGCGTCGGGCGAGACGACCGGCGTGTTCCAGCTGGAGTCGGCGGGCATGCGCCGCTACATCCGCGAGCTCCGCCCGACCTCGATCCACGACATCGCGGCGATGGTCGCGCTGTACCGACCCGGCCCGATGGACAACATCCCGGCGTACATCCGGCGGAAGCACGGCGAGGAGCCCATCAGCTACCTCCACCCGCTCCTCGAGCCGTACCTCTCGAAGACGTACGGGATCTTCGTCTACCAGGAAGACATCATGGCCGCGGCGAAGGCGCTCGCCGGTTTCACCGGGCCCGAGGCCGACACGCTGGGCTACGCCATCCGCAAGAAGAAGGACAACGTCCTCCAGGAGATGATGGCGAAGTTCGTCCCGCAGGCCGCCGAGCGCGGCGTGAAGCGGGACG
The DNA here is from genome assembly GCA_021802185.1 of Chloroflexota bacterium. Taxonomy (GTDB): domain Bacteria; phylum Chloroflexota; class Limnocylindria; order Limnocylindrales; family CSP1-4; genus JAJYNJ01. Next base: position 8,029 of record JAKAAV010000026.1, read on the forward strand.
TCATCGACGCCGTCTTCGCCGCCTTCCAGCCGTTCGCCCGGTACGGCTTCAACAAGGCGCACGCGACGACGTACGGGCTCGTCGCCTACCAGACCGCGTACCTGAAGGCGAACTACACGGTCGAGTACATGGCGAGCGTGCTCACCGCGTTCCGGGACAACACCGAGAAGGTCGCCGCGGCGGTCGCCGAGTGCCGCCGTCTCGGCATCGAGGTCCGGCCGCCCGACGTCCACCGCAGCCACCTCGACTTCACGGTCGAGGGCGACGCGATCCGCTTCGGCCTGCTCGCGGTCAAGAACGTCGGCCAGGGCGCGATCGAGTCGATCATCGCGGCACGCGAGGCCGAGGGCGAGTTCCGGTCGCTGACCGACCTGTGCCGCCGGATCGACCTTCGTCTCGTCAACAAGCGCGTGCTGGAATCGCTCATCAAGGTCGGGGCGCTCGGCCGCTTCGGGCACCCGGCGCAGCTCCTTATGGGCCTGGACGACGCGATGGCCGCGGCGCAGGCGGAACAGCGCGACCGGTCGTCGGGTCAGACGTCGCTGTTCGGCGGCGAGGCCGAGCCGGGGGCGCTCGAGAGGCCAGTGCCGGCCGCGACCGAGGCGCCGCCGCGCGAGCGGCTGCGGTGGGAGAAGGAGCTCATCGGCCTCTACCTGTCCGACCATCCCCTGGCCGCCCTGGCGCAGCAGCTCGACGGGTACGTGTCGGCATACAGCGGCGACCTCGGCGAGGAGATGGACCAGCAGCGCGTCGTCATCGGCGGCGTCGTCACGGGCATGCGCCGGGTCGTCACGAAGGCGAAGGCGACGATGGGCGTCGCGACGCTCGAGGACCTGCAGGGCACGCTCGAGGTGATCGTGTTCCCGAAGACCTTCGAGGCGACGGGGCCGGCGTGGCAGGAGGACGCGATCCTGCTGGTGGCCGGGAGGGTCGACCACAAGGGCGACGGGTCGGTGATCCTGGCCGACTCGGTCTGGACGTGGGAGGACGCGACCGCTCTGGGGCCGGAGGGCTTCGGCCGCCAGGTGCAGGCGACAGAGCGTGGGCGACGCGGCGGGAGGGATGCCGCGGGGCGCTGGGGTGGGCAGGCCGCCCCGACACCGACCTCGACCGCGTCCGTTGCGGGCCACGCGAACGGCAACGGGCACGGCAACGGATATGGAGCCGCGGGCCTTCCCGGGGGCGGTGGCGCGAAGGTCGCGAACGGCGACGGCCAGGTGACGGGTTCGGGCCGCGGCCGGCCGATCGGGGCTGCCGGGACTCCGCCGACCGTCCGGCGCGTCATTCCACGGGTCTCGCCGCTGCGCGGCGGCGGCGTGCTGGGCGAGATCGAGGTCGAGATCGTGGCATCGGCCGCGACCGCGGGACGCAGACCCCCGGGGAGCGTGCCGGCAGCCCGGGGAACCGCCGACAGGGGAGCGGCGCCGGCCTCCGCGCCGCGGCCCATGCTGTCGTCAGCCGTCGGGTCGATCCCGTCACCCGGTGTCCGCGGCCTCGACACGGTCGAGCCCGGCGACGAGCCGCCGCTTCCGTTCGAGGCGGAGCGCGCGGCCGCGCGCCAGGCCTCGGCCCCGACGCGGCCGGTGCAGGCCGAGGCCGGAACCCTGCACATTCGGTTCGGTGCCCTGACCGGCGACGCGCTTGCCGACGCGTTCGGCGGCGTGCGCGAGATCCTTCGCGGCCGGCCCGGGCAGACGCTCGTCGTGCTCGACATCCCGCTCGGGGATGGTCGAACCAAGCCGATGGAGCTGCGGCTGCGCGTGGCCTACGACTCGGAGCTGATGGCGGAGCTGGAGCGCAGGTTCGCGGGAACCGTCACCGCCGAGCTCGACGCGAGTGATCAGCCGGGCAGCGGGGTCGCCTGGAACGCCGCGACGTAGGTCGCGTTCCGGCCGCCACCGTCGACGACCCAATCGACCAGCGCCCGATTCACCAGGAGCGCGTCGACCTGGCGCATCTCGACCTGCCCCGCGCGCACCCAGGAGATGCTCGCTCCCGTCACCGCCAGCATCCGATGCGCATCGCCCTTCCCCGGATCCACGAGCTCGCCGATGACGGCATACGGCCCGGCCTGCACATGCACCCGGCGACCCGCGCGGACGTGAACGCCGGTGCGGCGCCGCGGGCGCGCCTCGACGGCGAGGAGATCGGCGGGGAAGACGTCGACGTGATCTGCGGCAGCGGACCTGCCGTCCCCGAGTCGCTCGAGGACGGCATCGCGAAGCGTGAGCGGGGCGTCGCCTTCGAGCGCCTCGTCCATCGTCCGCGAGGCGGCGACGAGGGTGCCCGAGATCCGGCAATCGCCTGCGTACGCCGCGAACCTGCTCTGCATGGTGCCTCCGGGGCTTCAGTCTCCCCGAACGGCGAACCCGATCCACCCACCACTGGTACGGGCATGCGATGGGATGGACGGATGCCGGTCGTGCGTTGTTCAGAGCACGCGCGGCGTCGGAGCCGGTGGTGACGTCGCCGGACGTGCGGCGACGCCGGCTCCTGGCCGCCCGCGTCACGTGGGGCGGGCGAAGGGCCGGCGTCGTCTATCGAGGAGGAGCGCGTCGGGGTGCGCGTTCCTGCGCACCCGCACCCCGACGGTGCCATCCACTGTCGCGCACGCCGCTGAACGTGTCCTGAAAATCGGCGGTGTTGCCGGGGAAAGGGCGCGGTCGAGGCGCCGCGTGGTCCGCGGATGCGGCGGAATGCCGGTCGCTGTCGCGGGCGTTGCGTGCCCGTCGCCAGCTGCTGCCGGAGGTCAGGAGGCCCCGGCCGGAGCGTCGCCGGACGCCTCGCCGCCGGGGATGCGGTCATCGAGGTCGAGGGCCGCGGTCAGCCGGCGGATCCGCAGCGCGCGCTCGGCCGGCTCGAGGCCGGCCAGCCCCACCCCGACGGCGAACGCCGTGATCGGCGCGGCGATCCGCTCGCTCCTGTGCGCGGCGACGCGCGTCAGGTCGAGCAGGGCCAGCTGCTCGTCGCGTGTCACCGGCCCCGACTCGAGACTCGCTGCCTCGCGGACGAGCGCGAGCCAGGCGTCGAGGGCGAGGGGCTCCGTCGCTTCGCGCCTGCCGGTGTCCACGGGGATCCTCCAGCGTCATTGGCCCAGCGGTGGGGGCGGAGCATACGCGCGTTGTTCGAACCAGGCGTTCGGCGCGAGGCGTCCGCCCTCACGGCGACCCGCGCAATTGCCGACGTCGCGTGTCTGCCCCTGGCAGCCCGGCCTGGTCCGCCGCTAGTCCGGAAGCTCCAGCAGCAGCTCGAGGATCGCACGCTCCTCCTGCTCGAGATGTGACGTCAGCAGCGCGTGCAGGACGTGGAGGTGCCGGCCCACCCCGTCGCGGCGGCCAGGGCCGGCAGGCCGGCCCGGCTCGGCCGCCACCTGGCGACGGTCCGCGGCGAGCGTCTCGATGGCGGCCGCGATCTGGGCGTGCTGCAGCCGCAGGAGCCGCGTGGCCCAGTCCGCTCCGGGCGCGCGCTCCGTGTCCGGAAAGCACACCTGCTCCTCCCATTGCACGTGCCTGCCGAGCGTGCGATCGATCTCGCGGAGCAGCCGATCGAACGCCGCGTCGAGCTCGGCCGCGGGAAGCGCATCGCAGAGCCTCGTCATCGTTTCGAGCTGGGCCAGGAGCCCGTCGAGGCCCCGGTGCGCGCGGTGGAGGGTGTGCTGCTCGATCCGTGCGGTTGGACGGGAGGCGGGCACGACGGGGACCTCCTGCACGAGGTGCGATCCCTCGAACAATCAAGATCGGAA